>JAFXGB010000031.1 GCA_017520235.1 Muribaculaceae bacterium
GGAGATCCATTTAAAGATACTTCTGGCCCAAGTTTGAATATCTTAATCAAATTAATGTCAATGGTTGCTATCGTGATGGCTGGTTTGACTGTTACATGGAGTATATTCTAGATACAACATATGCAGTATTATGTAAGGGAGATGTGTTTTAATGCATCTCCCTTGCTTTTTTACAATTAATTATGTGTGTATTATGCTTTAAAATTTGTACCTTTGCAAAAATTTTTGTATAAGTAATTCATTGCGTGATGAAAAAGAAATTTAATGAATATAATAAATTTAATTTATCAGATATAAATAAAGAGATTCTGAATAAATGGAATGAAGAAAAATTGTTTGAGCAAAGTATGAAAGTTCGTGAGGGGAATCCTTCGTTTGTCTTTTATGAAGGACCGCCTTCAGCTAATGGGATGCCTGGTATTCATCACGTAATGGCTCGAACAATTAAAGATATTTTCTGTCGATATAAAACAATGAAAGGTTTCCATGTACAACGTAAAGCAGGGTGGGATACACATGGCCTTCCTGTAGAACTTGGTGTGGAAAAAGCTCTTGGTATAACAAAAGAAGATATCGGTAAAAAAATATCGGTAGATGAATATAATGCCTCTTGTCGCCGTGAGGTGATGAAATACACCAAAGAGTGGGAAACGTTGACTAATTCAATGGGATATTGGGTTGATATGGATAACCCTTATATTACATATGATAATCGTTATATCGAATCTGTATGGTGGCTTTTAAAACAGCTATATGATAAAGGCTATTTGTATAAAGGCTATACTATTCAACCTTATTCGCCAGCTGCTGGTACTGGATTAAGTACTCATGAGTTGAATCAACCAGGATGCTACCGAGACGTAAAAGATACAACTGTTACGGCATTGTTTGAAATGACAAATCCTCGCCCTGAAATGTCAGAGTGGGGCAAGCCATGTTTTATTGCATGGACAACAACACCATGGACATTGCCGTCAAATACCGCATTGTGTGTAGGTCCAAAAATAGAATATGTTTGTGCTCAAACGTATAACCCATATAATGGAGAAAAAATATCTATAGTTATTGCTAAAGATTTGTTGAAATCATATTTAAAACCGGAAGGGGCAGAAGTCCCAATGGAAGAATATAAACAAGGCGATAAAGTTATCCCTTATCGTATTGTGGGTGAATATGTTGGGACGGATCTTGTTGGAATGGGATATAAACAATTGATGCCATGGGTTAAGCCTTTAGAAAAAGTTGATTGCAACTCAGCACTATTTGTAAAAGAATATTCTAAAACAAATGCAGATAAATGCTTTAACGTAGGGAAAGATGAATTTGTTGAACTATCTGAAATCGCGTTCCGAGTAATCCCAGGTGATTATGTAACCACAGAAGATGGTACAGGTATTGTACATATCGCTCCAACGTTTGGTGCAGATGATGCTAAAGTTGCAAAGGCAGCAGGTATACCTTCTTTGTTCATGATCAACAAAAAAGGGGAAACACGTCCTATGGTTGATTTGACCGGGAAGTATTATACAATTGATGAATGTGCTGACGAATTTGTTTCTGTATGCGTGAATAAAGATGAGTATTCTCGTCATGCAGGTGATTATGTAAAAAATGCATATGATCCTCAATATAACCCCGGCGGTAAATATGATGAAGCATCAGCTTCAAAAGCGGAAGATTTAAATGTTGTTATTGCTCTTGAAATGAAACAAGAGGGTAGTGCTTTCAGAATAGAAAAGCATGTACATAATTATCCTCATTGTTGGCGTACAGATAAACCTGTATTGTATTATCCTTTAGATAGTTGGTTTATCCGTACAACTGCTGCGCGTGAACGCATGATGGAGTTAAACCAAACAATTAAGTGGAAACCGCAATCTACCGGAACTGGACGATTTGGTAAATGGTTGGAAAATCTTCAAGATTGGAATTTGTCGCGCAGTCGCTATTGGGGAACTCCATTACCAATATGGAGGACTGATGATGGAGTTGAAGAAATATGTATAGATAGTGTAGAAACGTTATATAACGAAATAGAAAAAGCGGTTGCTGCAGGAGTAATGCAATCAAACCCATATAAAGATAAAGGATTTGTGCCCGGTGAATATAACGCTTCTAATTATGATAAAATTGATCTACATCGTCCTTATGTTGATGATATAGTACTTGTTTCTGCAACAGGAAAACCAATGCATCGTGAATTAGATTTAATAGATGTGTGGTTTGATTCTGGAGCAATGCCTTATGCTCAATTGCACTATCCATTTGAAAATAAGGATGGTCTTGATAGTGGAGAACTATATCCTGCTGATTTTATTGCAGAAGGTGTAGACCAAACACGTGGTTGGTTCTTTACTCTTCATGCTATAGCAACAATGGTCTTTGATTCTGTTGCATATAAAGCCGTTATTTCAAATGGTCTTGTTCTTGATAAAGATGGAAATAAGATGTCAAAACGACTAGGTAATGCAATTAATCCATTTGAAGCAATTGAACAATTTGGCTCAGACCCTGTACGATGGTATATGATTGCGAATTCATCTCCATGGGATAACCTTAAATTTGATCCTGCAGGAGTACAAGAATCAAGTCGTAAGCTATTTGCTACATTGTATAATACATATTCATTCTTTTCATTATATGCAAATGTTGATGGTTTTGATAATAGTCAACCTCAGTTGCCATTGGAAAAACGCCCAGAAATCGACAGATGGATAATTTCATTGCTAAATACCCTAATTAAAGAGGTGGATGAGTCATTGGCTGATTATGAACCGACAAAAGCTGCTCGAGCAATCAACGATTTCGTTAATGATAATTTGAGTAATTGGTATGTACGCTTGAATCGTAAACGTTTCTGGGGAGGTGAGATGAATGAAGATAAACTTTCGGCTTACCAAACATTGTATTTATGTCTTGAAACAATTGCAAAATTGATGGCTCCAATATCTCCATTCTTCGCTGATCGATTATATCTTGACTTGACATCTGTAACATGTGAAGAAACACAATCGGTGCATCTTGCGTTGTTCCCAATGGTTGATGTGAATGTAATTAATAAAGATCTTGAACAACGCATGAAGATTGCTCAGGATATAACATCAATGGTGTTGGCATTACGTCGTAAAGTTAATATCAAAGTACGTCAACCACTTTCATCGTTAATGATTCCGGTATTGGATGAAACTCAACGTCAAGCTGTTGAATCGATGAGCGAATTGATATTGAATGAGGTAAATGTTAAAGGTATTAAGTTCGTTGGTAATGATGAAGGAGTATTGGTTAAGCGAGTAAAACCTGATTTCAAAAAATTAGGTCCAAAGTTTGGTAAAACAATGAAACTTGTAGCGAATGCAATTTCTTCAATGAGTCAGCAAGATATTATTTCATTTGAAAAGAATGGAAATATAGTTCTTGATATTGATGGAAATAGTGCGACAGTGGAATTGTGCGATGTTGAAGTTATTTCTGAGGATATTCCAGGATGGCTGGTTGCTAATGAAGGAAACTTGACTATCGCATTAGATATCACAATAACAGATGACCTAAAACAAGAGGGTATAGCAAGAGAAATAGTTAATCGCATCCAAAATATCAGAAAAGGTCGTGATTATGATATTACTGACAAGATTGATGTGGTTTTTGAACGTAAAGAAGAAACTGATGCTGCAATTATTACATTCAGTGATTATATATCACGACAAGTCTTAGCTTCTTCTTTGTCGATTGCTGATACTCTTGAAGGAGAAGCAGAGAAGCTTGATCTTGATGGCGTGAATCTAAATGTGTCTATTTCAATAAGTAATAATAAAGCTTAAATATAATATGAGTGAAAAAACAAGATATTCCGATGAGGAATTGCAAGAATTCAAGGAATTAATTCTGTCAAAATTAGAAAAAGCTCAACGAGACTATGAATTGTTGAGATCAAATATAATGAATACAGATGGTAATGATGTATCTGATACTTCTCCTACATTTAAAGTGTTGGAAGAGGGAGCAAGTACATTAAGTAAAGAAGAAGCTGGTCAATTAGCTCAGCGTCAAATGAAATTTATTCAGCATTTACAAGCAGCATTAGTTAGAATAGAAAATAAGACTTATGGTATTTGTCGTGAAACAGGAGTGCTGATTCCTAAAGAACGTTTACGTGCGGTACCACATGCTACTTTGAGTATTGATGCCAAGAATAAAAAGTAATCGATAAATATTGATGAAATTAACAAAGGGATATTTAGCTACAATAATAATTTTAGGTGTTGTAGTTCTTGACCAAGCATTAAAAATTTGGGTAAAAACAAATTTTTATTTGGGTGAGAGTGTCCATATTACGGATTGGTTCCAACTTTGTTTTATAGAAAACAATGGAATGGCTTTTGGAATGGAAATAGGCAATAAGCTATTTCTAACATTGTTTCGTGTTGTTGCTGTAGCAGCTTTAATTTATTATATATGCCGAATAAAATCACGAGAATATATAAAACGTGGTTATATCGCGTGTTTTGCATTGATTACAGCCGGTGCAGCAGGAAACATAATCGATTGTTTGTTTTATGGTTTAATTTTTGATAATCCATTTCCACCTGAAGTCGCAACTTTATTGCCTGAATCAGGAGGGTATGCTCCTTTGTTTTATGGGAAAGTGGTAGATATGCTGTATTTTCCATTGTTTAGTTTCAATTGGCCAGAATGGATGCCATTTGTTGGAGGTGAACATTTTTTGTTTTTTCAACCAATATTTAATCTGGCTGATGCTGCAATAACTATAGGTATTTTATTATTAATATTGTTCTATCATAAAAGTATATCTACGATTCCTGAACGAAAAAATAATTTGGGGTAAGTATGTATAAATGGATATGTTTATTATGCTTGGCTATATTGTGTATAGGGTGTAATTCTACACCAAACAATGTCTTATCACAGGATGAGATGGCTCGATTATTAGCCGATATACACATTGGGGAAAGTGTGGTAGAGGCTAATCGAGAGGAGTATGATATAGATTCAATGAAAAAAGCGTTAAAGCAATCTATATATATTAAGCATAATGTAACACAAGAACAAGTTGATACATCGTTTGTTTGGTATGGACAAAATATAGAAAAATATATTGAAGTCTATGACAAAATTATTGCTATTATAGAAGATGATATGCGCAACGTGAAAATTTCAGCTGATGACATGCAATTTGTTGTGGCAGGAGACTCAGCCGACGCTTGGCCTGGATCTCGATATAGATTACTTACTGCTTTAGCCCCGGACAAATTTCTCTCATTTTCAATAAATAGCGATGACAATTGGGCTGATGGAGATGTTTATGAATGGAAATTAAAATTGTTGAATAATCAGTCAACAATAAATTGGACTATTGCAGTAGATTATACTGATGGGTCGTCAGAATATAAAAATATATTGGTGTCTCAAGATGGTTGGCATGATTTGACTTTATATTGTGATTCTACAAAAACTCCTTCTCGAGTATATGGTGTTGTTTTGGCTAATCTAAAATCACACGAGAGAATTCATATTGATAGCATATCATTGATTAGAACTCGACTAAATCCACAATCCTATCGTAGAAGATTTAGTCAACAGTCGTTTGAATATGGCATAACTCAAGATGGAGAATAATAAGCGAATATATGCACACTATATACTATATCAAGGTAAAATATATATAAATACGATTCTTGAGATAGGAGAGTGTAACATAAGATTATTCCCTTTTGAACAAGAAATTGCTAATACCGTATTTATTTCTGGTATTGTTGTTGTAAGTAAAGATATATCAGAAGAACACCGTAGAGAGATTTGTGAGATATTTAAATCAGAACAAGATACAAATTTAAAAGCAAAAGAAATAAATAATTATTTAAAGAAAAATTATTTATTTTCTGTCTTAAATTCAAAGTTTGAGATATTATATTATGATGCGGGGAAAATAAAGTCAGTATATAAAAATAAGAGTCATTAATAATGACTCTTATTTTGTGCATATTAAACTCCAATTTTATATTTGTCCAATAATTTCATTGATATCTTTTATCCCATGACGATCGCAGTATTCGTTCATGAAATCAATAATTTTAATAGTTGTAGAGGGATCAATGAAATTTGCCGTTCCAACTTCAATTGCAGTTGCTCCGGCAAGCATAAATTCTATTGCGTCGCGACCATTCATAATACCACCAAGACCTATTACTGGGATTTGAACCGCTTTTGCTACTTGCCACACCATGCGTACAGCTACTGGTCGTACAGCGGCCCCAGATAACCCCCCTGTAATCGTAGATAAGTATGGACGGCGTTTCTCTACATCAATAGCCATGCCCAGCATTGTGTTGATCAATGAAACAGAGTCAGCTCCTTCTGATTCAGCAGCGCGGGCAATCTCAGTTATATCTGTAACATTTGGAGATAGCTTGACAATAAGAGTTTTCGGAAAAGCGGCTCTTACCGCTTTAGTAACTTGTGCCGCACCATTTGCAGTTGTACCAAAAGCCATACCCCCTTGTTTTACATTTGGGCAAGATATATTAACCTCAATTGCATTTATTTTGTCCAATGGAGCTAATTTCTCACATACTGCAACGTAATCTCCAATTGAAGCGCCTGATACATTTACGATTATTTCTGATTCAATATCACTAATTCGAGGATATATTTGGTTAATAAAATAGTCAACACCTTTGTTTTGAAGACCGACGGCATTCAACATCCCTGATGGGGTTTCAATCATACGTGGGTATGGATTGCCTTCTCGATGGTTAATTGTTGTACCTTTTACGATAAATCCACCAAGTTTATTTAAGTCAATAAAATCACTAAATTCTTCGCCATAACCAAATGTGCCAGATGCAGTAAGAGCAGGATTTTTTAATGACAAATTACCTATATTTACGTTTAAATTTACCATGTTAATTGATTTATATTAAATACCGGACCTTCTGTACATACACACACATTTCCTTTTACTGTATTTTCAACACAGCATAAACATGCTCCAACTCCGCATGCCATCATATTTTCAAGCGAAACTTCACATTCAGATCCTATGTTTTGAGCAACTTTTGCAACTGCTTTCATCATAGGTGCTGGACCGCAGCAATATATAAAATCGATAGGGGTGTTCAATACGCTATTTTTTGTTACTAAACCTTTTTCTCCGAGAGAGCCATCCTCAGTTGAAATATGTACATTACCAACTGATGCTAATTCATCAAGTTCTAATATGTCTTTGGCTGATCTCGCTCCAATTAAAAATTCAGGATTATAGCCTTTATTCTTTAATTCACAGCCAAGGTATAACATAGGAGCTATACCAACTCCTCCTCCAACAAGCAGTAGGCGAGAGGTTTTTTCTGTTGGAATAGTAAAACTGCTTCCTAATGGTAATATTATATTAAGATTATCGCCCTTTTGTAACCCAAGAAGGTGTGATGTCCCTTCACCTGCTTTACGGACAAGTAACCATAATTGATTATTGTTGTAATCTACAAAATTAATAGAAATAGGACGTCTTAAGAATGTTGATTTGGTTCCATCGATAGCAATTTGTACAAATTGACCAGGTCGCATTTCCGGTAATTTTTCTCCTGTCTTAGGTGTTAATATTAGGAGAGAATAGTTATCATGGAGATGTCTATTCTCCACAATAACAAAATCTATAATAAATTTCCTCATTGTATATTATTTTGATGTATTACAAAGGTAATAATAAAACATGAAGATTTATTTGAAATTGAGCTATAATATTAATCTCAATTACATTTTTCTATTAGCTGGTATAAATGATTCAAAGCTATTATCACTATAAAATACCATTATATTTACTATTGTTTTATTTGAGTTAGTAGATAATGATAGTTGTTTTGTGTTGTCAGTTTTAGGTATATGGGATGTTTGAATTTGTTCGTTTTTATCAATAAAATCAATCGCTAAATTTTCTGATGTATTTTCTGTTGAATCAAGATTGAAATCTAATGATGGTCCAAATAGTCCATTATCAATTGGTTGACTATACATATTGTCAAAATTTGACATATTTTTAGCCGCTGAGATTTCAATATTTTTATTGAGCAACATATCTCCTTCGCCAAACATAAGCCACAGCATGGATAATGATGGAAAAGATGAATGGATTTTTCCAATAATTTCGTCGCTAATCTTTTTGTTTCTACCATTTAATATTTGTGATATAGTAGGGCGTGGAATATTGCAAGTATCCGCAAATTGGGAACTAGATATTTGGGATAGATTCATGAATTTTTTTATGCGAGAAACGATATCCATACAATTTAGTATTAATAACAAATGAGTGTACAAATGTAATTAATATAATTGTGATTTCAAAATTTTTAAAAGTAAATCATTATGGGCAAATAATTCAAAATGTAAACTATTGGTGCTAAGTAGATAAAAAATAATTAAAGTATATCTAATGACTATAAGCGTAATTATCAGATATACAATAATATATTACAGAGTGCAATTAACCGTGGTGGATAATTTGCTTTTGTCTTAGACGATTATTAAATATTAAGATTAGTTTTATAATGAAAGCACCATGAATATCAAGTACTTACCTTAGATGTTAAATTATTAAACGCGAGAATTTTGTTGGTTATTTATTTTTGCAATCTTTACATTCCCTAATCTCAAAAGGGAATTAATCCTGTAACTAAGATTGTAGGATTAAGTAATTACATATGTAAATTGCGAGCAAGATAGAGTTAAATCAAACTTGATTTATGTTAATGTAAATTTGATAATTACTGGTAATATTGAATAATCTAAATTAGATATAAGTAAGTTTAATCTCATTATGTTGGGAGGCAATATCCTCATTTAAGGTGCGATTAACATAATATGTATTATGTAACTAATGCGAGCGAGTTTCAGTTGTATAAAATTACTCTATTTTATTATTTGAGGATTTATGAGATACTATCGTATTTAGGTATTTAAAGCTTTTGATATAAGCAAATTATTTGTTAACTTTACTCCATAAATTATTATATGAGAAAAAATCAGTCTGTCATATCAATTCTTGTTTCGATAATTTTTGCGTTAACGTCAGTAATGCAATTTCATCACCATGATTGCTATGGTAATATTTGTATTCATCTAACGACGATTGACGATTTATGTAATGTACACCTTAATAGCCCGGCAGATTATTGTCATAATGAAGGTAAGCATGATTCTCAGCATCACCATCATGATGGTGCGTCATGTTCGATGCACTTAGGGAGCTATAAAGCATCTGAGCAAAATTTTATAAAGGTAATTACTACTGCCCCGTTGCAATTATATGGCTTGTTACACCTAAATCAAATTATTCTTGAGAACAAGATTGTTGATATAATTGTAAATGATGCTGAATATTATGATAATTATATAAATAATGTAATAAAATCGCTATCTGCTTTTCGTGCTCCGCCAATGAAGAATTAAAATATATAGAGTTTAAATAATTGATTGCTAATATTTTAATTCAAAAAAATGAAAATAATAAATATTGTCCTTTGTTTTGGGACGTTATTATGTGCAGGTTGTGCTCCATCTGCACAAGATGATGGATTAGGCCATCA
>JAFXGB010000032.1 GCA_017520235.1 Muribaculaceae bacterium
AAGTAGGGATTCCGAACTGAGGTGGAGTAAAATTTTAATGTAGCAGCGTCTAGTTCAAATAATTTCACTACCTTTGCATCAAAGTAGGAACTCGACTCTGCGAGACACTGCAAAATGGTGCAGAAATCAGGTGGAGCAATAGCGGGAGATTACGTTTGTTGCGATTCTTTAACGACAAAAATAACACAAACCGAGAGCAGAGATAAACTTGTTTAAGCTATGCCGAGGTGCAGTTTATTTTCGCGGGAACCGCAGTGATATAGAGCCATTTAGAAATGAAACTCGTTTTCTGGTGGCACCACAGCAAAAGAGAGTTACATTTCTGTAACTCTCTTTTGTTTTATATTATTGATTTAGCTTTTAATGTGTCTCTCAATCGGCTTTGATTTGATTTTCATATAACTCTTTTAATTTGCTATTGGTTATAGTTACCTCCTTTATAGTATCTCCAAAATTATATTTCAGTTTGAAACCAATGCCCCATGAGCAGAGAGATTTTAGGTGGTCTTCATTGGCAGATGATAGCATATTTTGTTCTATTAGCGTAGTGTCTATATTTTCTATTTCCAAACCTACTACATCATACTCCGAAAAAATATATTTATCTTTAAAATACACCTTGTTCAATATTGTATTCTCATCAATTTGCACCGGACAATTGTTCTTAGTGAATTCATCATATCTTATTTGCATCTCATTATATATCTTTTGTATTTCAGTCTCTGACATAGTTGCGCTATCGTTAGAGCCTGCTCTGTCTAAGAAAAGATTTAATGCAATAAATATAACACATAATGCCCCCAATATTATTAAATTTTTATTATTGCCTTTTAATTTCTTAATAAGATCTATCTTTAAGAAGAACTTATTTATTAAAAAAACAATAATTCCGACTAACGCCAATACTGCTATTAATATAACTATCTTCATAAGAACTTTATTTTTTAGATTTATTATCTATATTTCATTTAGGCTACAAATATAAGCAATCTTTAGTATTATTAAACATGTATCACGCCAATATTTGTGGGATTGGTTAGGTGAAATTAAAAAACCAGACAATAACTGTCTGGTTTGTGACCCCGGAGAGGCTCGAACTCTCGACCCAATGATTAAGAGTCATTTGCTCTACCAACTGAGCTACGGAGTCATTTCCGAAATTTGTGATGCAAAGGTAATGCTATTTTTTGTTTCGGCAAAATAAATTTTGCATTTTCTATTCGCCATCGTCTTCGGGCGTGATGAAAATAGAGAAATTTACACTGCCATAAACCCTATGCTCGTAGAAGTGGGGTAACGCCGAGAAATCATATTTTTTGGAATGTTCGATAATGATGATTGTCCCGGGTTTCAACATCTGCGAGTTCAATATCATCTCAGGTATCTCCCCAAATTGAGGTAAATCATAAGGAGGATCGGCAAATATCAAATCATATTTAGCAAGCGACGTCTGCGCATAACGCATAGCATCTCCACGCACTACATTAAGATTTTTACAATTCAATTGCTGACCAACTTTGCGAATGAAATTATACTGAGTGGCAGCCTTCTCTACAGCTGTAACTGATTCACATCCTCTTGACAGAAATTCGAAGCTGATGGCTCCTGTTCCGGCAAATAAATCTAACGCTCTCATACCTTCAAAATCGACAATGTTTTCAAGCACATTAAAGATGTTTTCGCGTGCAAAGTCAGTTGTTGGACGCGCTGAAATATTAGTTGGCACATCAAAACGACGACGGCCATATTTTCCTCTTATTATTCGCATAATGGTAAAACTACTAAATCAAATGGAGCTTTCATTGCCTCTTTCCCCGCCTTAAATATTGCCGACGGAAATATAACGGGCATTACATAGCTTATGTATTTTCTCAACGTTTCTGCTACAGATTCGCGTGCCGACGGACTTCCTGATAGAAACATTTCATCAGTGGCATTATCCATGCCAAGCATCTGACGGCTTGCCATTATATAGTAAACAGCATCCATGGGGTTGCGATAGTCAAACGTATTGGCAAACCTTAAACCATCACCATTTACAGCAATTACATCGACCTTGCCAGGACGCATGCAGGCATACATTTTTGTGGAATTTCCTTGCCCATTCCGATGGAAAAAATAACGGCACAAAGGATATAGATTGTGATGTAGATGAGGGTTGTTAAACGTGCGTCGCAGAAATGCAATTATTTCGTTCTCTATACCCATGAGTATTATTGCCCCGTGCTCTGATATTTCGCAAGGCACAATCTCCCCCACAAAGTCGGGGAAAGAGGCTTTCATTATTTTCTCGCGTGCATCAAGTGATGTTATTTCCGGTGGGACAATCGCAAATATGCTTGTCTCAATGACGCAATCTATACGAGAAAAGTCACTCAAAAGCAATGGATTTTCATAGACGACATTCTCTAATGATTTGAGTTGTGAAGATGAAGCTTTGTCAAATTCTATTTTGCGATATATCAATGAGTTTTCCTCAATTACACTATAAAGGACCACATGCAATGCGGCTTTTTCTACACGCAATGCAAGCTTCCACAATTGCGGGTCCTTTATTAGCTCTTTATTTAATATTTCGTTATTTCCACCCATGTCATTAACGACCTCTAAAATTTTGGAAACCATCACTACCCATACCCTTCAAACCTCCACCGAAGCCTGAACCTCCAAATCCATTTTTACGAGAGCCTCCACCGAATGGGTCGTTTTCATCGTAAAATCCATCTTCTTCATCTTCATCTAATTGTTCAGTGTCTCGTTCTCCTCGCTTCTTAGCCGGCTTATTTTTCTTTATCTCGTGTGGTTTTTGCATATCAAGTGGAAGTTCAAACAAATTCCACGACTGTTCTACATCCCAATTTTTCTTCAAATTAAGTTTCTTAGGATAGTAATACACCTCTTCAGGTTGTAGTTTATCTCCCATATTACCGGTATCATACTCTCCATTACCATTTTTATCAATAAAAGCACGTGCAAAGTATGTCCCAGGCTTTAAATAGCGGAATTCAGCTGTGCCATCAATAACTTTTGACGTCGCAATAGGCTCATCTGACGATGATAACAATTCTACAATGAGATTTTCTGTCTCTCCGCTTATGTTAAAATACAATGCCGAATATTCTTCCTCTTTCTTTATTGTAAACTCATGTCTCAAGCCTTTGTTCCATTCATTATATATACCAATAACAGCAGCCGAGTCAAATGAGAGACAATAGGTTTCGCCCGGCACCCAACTATATTCAATCTTATAGTCCAAGAGTTTTGTTGGGTTTAGACGCTTAATCTCAGGCAATGGCAATGTATCCCACAAAGTATCACGCTTCATCTCAAAATAAATCTTATCAAGAATGAACGTGTCAATAGGTTGAGGCACCTCAAATAATAATGGGACATTTATATCATGAGATGATCCTGTTTTCATCATCACGTTTATAAATGTAAGCTGTGGCAAGCTATCTTGAGCCGTACTGTCTTGCGACAAACTATCGGCCAACTCGCCATCTTTCTTTTTTCC
>JAFXGB010000033.1 GCA_017520235.1 Muribaculaceae bacterium
CGCTAGACTTAGGATCTAGTGTCGTGAGACGTGGGGGTTCGAGTCCCTTCGCGCGCACAACGCCAATAAGGAGGAAAATTTTAAGAAATTTTCCTCCTTTTGTTATAATGAATGTTAATAGAATGAGGAGGATTGAGTTGCTGGCGCCGGCTCGTGATGCGAGTGTGGCAATTGAGGCTATAAAATGCGGTGCTGATGCGGTGTATATCGGCGCTGACAGTCATGGCGCGCGTGCTGCTGCCGGAAATACAGTGGAGGATATTGCTGAGGTAGTAAAGTTTGCCCACCAGTATAATGCTCGAGTGTATGTAACTCTAAATACCATCATCTATGAGAACGAGATAGGGGCGGTGGAGAAACTCGTTGCCCGATTATATGATGCAGGTGTAGATGCTTTGATAGTGCAGGATATGGGTGTGTTGAGAATGAATATTCCTCCCATTGCGTTGCATGCAAGTACTCAATGTGACACAAGAGATGCACGCAAAGCTGTTTTTCTTGAAAAAGTGGGCTTTTCTCAGATTGTGCTTGCTCGTGAACTCTCGTTACAAGAGATAAACAAAATATATCAAAGTGTGAATGTTCCTCTTGAGGTATTTGTACACGGAGCATTGTGTGTGAGCTATAGTGGCGACTGCCAAGCGAGTTGCGTGGCTATGGGACGTAGTGCCAATCGTGGTGAGTGTGCTCAGATGTGTCGTTTGCCCTATACGTTGGAAGATGGCAAAGGAAAGGTGTTACTGGAAAACAAGCACTTGTTGTCATTGAAAGACATGAACCGAAGTTCCTATATAAAGGATATGATTGAAGCCGGTGTCTCATCGTTCAAGATTGAAGGACGGTTGAAAGATGTGGGCTATGTGAAAAATACGGTAGCTTATTATCGTCAAGCAATAGATGAGGTTATAGCTGATAATCCCGGTAAATATCAACGAGCTTCTACAGGTAAAAGCGTTTATAATTTTACTCCGGCATTGGAGAAAAGTTTTAATCGCGGATTTACTGATTATTTTTTGCAAGCGCAAGACGAAAAAATCGCTTCTATAAATACTCCAAAATCACAAGGCGAGAAGGTGGGAGTAGTAAAAACTGTGAGAGGAAAAGAAATTATTGCATCGCTTGATAAACCATTGAATAATGGTGATGGACTCGGTTACTTTGATGAGAATGGCGTATTGACCGGCTTTAGGTTAAATAAGATAGAGGGAAATAAACTATATCCGGCAACAATGATAAACTTGAAACCTGGCACGTTGTTGTATCGCAACAAGGATAAAGCATGGGACGATTTGCTAATAGCTGATGGCGTTAGTCGCAATATTGCAGTGAAAATGGTGATAAAATCTACTGCTGACGGTATAGCATTAGACCTATATGATGAAAGAGGTAATAATGTATCTCTTCCATTGACTGTTGAATGTCAAGACGCAAAATCGCCTCAAGAGGAATCTCGTCGTCGAGTGCTTTCAAAGACAGGAAATACAATTTATCGAGTAGAAGAAATAGAGGATAATTTAGGAAACGTTTTTGTCCCGGCATCAGTGTTGACCGACTTGCGTAGAAAAGCATTGGATTTATTGGACAAAGTTCAAATTACAAGATATAAAACAGATAAAAGAATAGAAGAAGACAGATCGGTATCGTTACCATATGGCAATGTGTTGACTTATCATGATAATGTCGCTAATTCTCTCTCTCACGAGTTCTATTGTGAACATGGAGCAACGCAAATTGAATCAGCAATAGAAGTTCAGAAAGAGATAAATGGTGAGATTGTGGTGATGAACACACGTTATTGCTTGCGTCGTGAAATGGGGTGCTGCCTGAAGAAACCGAATGGAAAAAAATGGGATGGCCCATTATATTTGCAGTCGGCAAATAATCGTTTTCGCCTTGATTTTGATTGCAAAGAATGTCGCATGAAGGTTGTATATCTTGGATAAGTGGATATAATTGACTAAATTTGTCTGAAACATAAACTTATGATTATGAAAAAAGGTTTAATTCTCGTTACCGGCGGTACAGGTTATATAGGCTCTCATACAGTAGTAGAATTGCAAAATTCGGGCTATGAGGTTGTGATTGTGGATAATTTGTCAAACAGTAATCGTGATGTCCTTGATGGAATTGAGCGCATTACAGGACAACGACCTGCCTTTGTTGAGGCAGATTGTACTGATATGGGTGCAATGCGAGAATTATTTGAAACCTACAAAGGTATTTCAGGAATAATCAATTTTGCAGCAAGCAAGGCTGTGGGAGAGTCGGTACAGAAGCCTATCCTATATTATCGTAATAATCTTAATACATTGATGAATTTGCTTGACTTGATGGGCGAATATAATGTAAAAGGGATTGTTTTCTCTTCTTCATGTACAGTTTATGGCGAGCCTGACGAAAATCCGGTAACAGAAGCTGCTCCTATAAAAGTTGCAACATCTCCCTATGGTAACACAAAACAGATTTGTGAGGAGATTATAACTGATGTTATAAATTCAGGAGCTCCATTCAAAAGCATCATATTAAGATATTTTAATCCTGTGGGGGCTCATCCATCGGCTGAGATAGGGGAGTTGCCAAATGGCATACCTCAAAATCTTATCCCATTTTTGACTCAAACAGCCATTGGAATAAGAAAAGAATTAAGTGTGTTTGGCGATGATTATAACACGCCCGATGGTTCATGTATTCGAGATTTTATAAATGTAGTTGACCTTGCTAAAGCTCATGTTATTGCGATTGAACGCATGCTTGAGGATAAGAGCGAAGAAAAAATAGAAACATTTAATCTTGGTACAGGAATAGGGTTGTCGGTAAAAGAATTGATTTCAGCGTTTGAACGTGCTACAGGGGTTAAGGTGCCACATAAGATTGTTGGCCGTCGAGTGGGAGACATTGAGAAAGTGTGGGCAAACCCTGAATATGCCAATAATGTACTCGGATGGAAAGCAGAAGTTTCAATTGAGGATACACTGCGCTCAGCATGGGCATGGCAATGCCGTCTTCGCGAGCGTGGCATAATGTAAAATCTGTTATTTTAGTAGAGAGAGTCCCATTTCTTGTGCTTTTTCAAGCATGAGTGAATATGCTGCATCTCTTTCATTGGGAATAACACCATCAAGGATAGCATTTTTGATATGTTCTTTGATGGTACCCACTTCACGTGATGGTTGCAACCCAAATAAATCCATAATCTCTTCACCACTGATAGGAGGTTGGAAATTTCGGATGCGGTCTTTTTCTTCTATTTCGACGAGTTTTCGACGAACAATAACGAAGTTCTCTAAGAAACGCTTAACCTTTTCTTGATTTTTAGATGTGATATCGGCTTCGCAGAGTGTCATCAAATCCTCAATATCATCCCCGGCATCAAATAGGAGGCGACGTACTGCCGAGTCGGTAACCTCGTCTTCAACCAATGCAATAGGTCGCATGTGTAGTTCAACCATTTTCTGGACATATTTCATTTTCTCATTGAGCGGGAAACGCATTTCTTTAAATATGCGTGGAATCATCTTGGCTCCAATGAAATTATGATTATGGAATGTCCATCCTATGTTATCATCCCATTTTTTTGTTACAGGCTTGGCAATATCATGAAGTAATGCTGCCCATCTAAGCCACACATTATCGCTTTTTATTGCAACATTGTCAAGAACTTCAAGCGTGTGATAGAAGTTATCTTTATGCCCTCGACCGTTAACAACTTCAACTCCTTTCATTGCCGCAAATTCAGGGAAAATGAGTTTAAGCAATCCGCATCGATAGAGTAGTTCCCATCCAATAGATGGCTTAGGCGATGCCATTATTTTCATCAATTCATCCATCACTCGCTCTTTGGAGATGATTGTAATGCGTGAAGCATTACGAGTGATGGCATTGAATGTTTCGGGATATATAGTGAAATTTAATTGAGTGGCAAAGCGTATTGCACGCATCATTCGTAATGGGTCGTCGCTAAATGTAATATCTGGATCGAGAGGTGTGCGTATGAGTTTACGCCCCAAATCACCAATCCCATCATAAGGATCTATCAGCTCTCCAAATTGTGAGTTATTAACGCAGATAGCCATTGCATTTATTGTGAAATCACGACGAGAGAGATCGTCGGCTAGAGTGCCATCTTCGACGATGGGTTTGCGACTGTTGCGACGGTAAGATTCACGGCGTGCACCGACAAACTCAAGCTCAATTCCTCGGTATTTGACTTGTGCTGTCCCAAAATTCTGGAAAACACTTAAGTGTGTCCCTTTCCCTAATTTTTGAGCCAAAGCTTGGGCAACCTCAATTCCACTCCCAACGGTAACGAAGTCAATATCTTTGGATTTTCTTTCAAGGAATAAATCACGCACATAGCCTCCAACAGTATAACATTGACGGTTTAGGCTATCTGCAATTTCACCGACGGTGTGAAATATCTTTGTATCTATTTTTTTTGCTATTGGATGCATTATGCAAGGCTTATGATTTCTTCGGGCGCGTTAGTTATGGGTTTCATACCCTCTGGAGTAACAATATAGGTGTTTTCTATGCCTACAGCTCCCACTTGAGGGATAACGAATTTAGGTTCTAATGCAATTACGTTGTTTTCTTCTAAAATATCTTTGCTGCGAGGCGCAATAACAGGTAGCTCATTGACTTCAATGCCAACACCATGTCCAACAAATCCGGCGTGTTGGCGGTGCCCCATGAAATACATGTCAAGTCCCTCTTCAGTTGCAATTGCTAATGCGCGTTCAAATAGTGCTTTTGCTGGAGTTCCTGGTTTGCCCATAGTAGCAAGCTCGCGATTAATGCGAATAGAGCATTTATGAGCTTTATGAGCAAGTTCTCCAATTTCGCCAACAGAGAACACTCGTGTCATGTCGGTCATGTAACCGGTGAAGTTACCATTCAAGTCAACCATAATAGAGGTGCCTTGTGTGATTGTTGTTCCGTTGCACCCAACAGGGAGTGATGGATTTAATCCCGCTCCACCCATCGCAAAGTCATAAGGCGAGGGGTTGTCGGCATTTTCTCCTGCTATAAGGTTGCCCATGAAAATTTCCATAGAGTCTCCACTGATGCGGAATTGTCCCAAGCAGCCCTCAAGACGTGATAGACGTTCAATTTCAATCTGAAGTTCAAGGTCGGTCATGCCATCTCGGTAAACCGATGGGATTTGGCTATATGTTTTTGCATGTTTTTCCCCTGATTGCATTAGGCACTCTATCTCTAAAGGCGTTTTAGTAGAACGCACTTTGCGCAATATCCCTGACGCGTTAGTTATCGTTGCATTTGGAAATATCTTGTTAAGTCGTTCAATTGTTGAATATGTGGTAGTATCGAGTTCTAAACCAATAGTTGTCAAATTTGAAATGTCAATATGCTCAACTATCTGTTCTGGCTTATTGATATATATTATATTGTTGGCACTTAAACCCACAGGGCGTCTGACAAAATATATTGCTTTCCCATTTTGTGGAATGTAAACATATCCATTAAATATATATCCTGCGGTATAAAAGAGATTAGCATTATTACTTACGAGTATTGCATCAATCTCTGATTTAACAAGATGTGATTGAATATTAGAAATTCTAATATCAATTTCAGATGAAGGTATATTTGTATTAAACCCCATATTTAATTTGATAAAAATAATTCGACAAATTGGTTAAAGCTATTAACAGTGTATTCGGCATCATTACATTTTCCAAATCCATATGATGCATATATCATTGGTATATTTGCAGCATGGGCATAATTGCAATCTCCTTGAGTGTCTCCCATGTATATAGGAGATGTGAGTTTGTGGCGATTAATGAGAAGTTTTATGTTCTCAGTTTTATTGAGAAGTGTTTCTCCATGAGTGAGAGTATCCTCAATATAGGGTGTTAGTTGTGTGAACGCAAGGAAATTTTTTAGTCCATCAGCTCCACAGTTGCTAACCATAAACAGACGATAGCTTTTTGAGAGTTCTTTTATCCCGTCAAAAACACCTGGGTATAATGTGCCGCCAAGTTTTGGCATCATTATAGCTTCGTTTTGATCTAATTTTTCAAGGAATGTTTTAGTATCGATGGGAGCGGTTACAATGTGAGCAAATATTTCATCTATTGGCATTCCCATACATTCGAGTAACTCTTGGCGAGAAACGGTAGTTTCTGGCATGCCCATCTGCATAAATGTCTTATCCCATACTTTGCAATAGGAATCTACGGCATCCCATAGAGTGCCATCCATGTCAAATATTATGCTGTCGTGAGGTTTCATTACTTTGTGTTTGGAATGAAGAATAATCCTATTTGTTCAATATCTTGCAATGTATCAACTCTCATGATGTGTCTAACACTGAAGAAATATCCTTTGTTAATTTTGAGGTTTTTAGAGATCAATTTTTCTATCTGAAAACTCGGACCTATTCCCTTGCCGTGCCATTTACCATATACGTCAGCAAGAGTGATATTGACAGTGTCTCTTTTGATAGTGGAATCATTTATTGTATGATTTATTTCCAACCACAAATTGCTATAATGATAATTGTTGTTGTGGCGCAATGCTATGGATAAGTCTCCTTGTGCGACCGAATCAGTTATGGTAGGAATGAATTGTATTGTATCATTATAAGCCCATCCTTCTTGAGATAAATTACGGAATTCACTATAAGTATTGTGCCCGGGAGAGCATGCTCCCAAGCACAATGTTAATAGCGTTATGATGAATAATTTATTCATTATTGGAGTTCTCAACTTTATTTTCGTTTTGTTTCGGTCGGTGCTGATGTCCGTTGACATTGCGATTTTTATCGCGACGTTTATGGCTATTGTGGTTATCAGAGTGTTGTCGTGGCGATGCTTGTTGATTTTGATTATCACGGCTACTATTGTTTTTGCGTTTCTTTTTCTTGTTTTTGTCAAAACGAGTAACGCTGTCTTGTCCAATGATATCACCAAACTCTTTGTTCTCTTTTGGCTTTTCGTCTCCATCGCGTTGCAATTTCAACGGCTTTTCACCTTGTTTGTTCATCGCGATGACTTCAAATGCTCTTCCGGCGTCAATTGTAACAAGATTAGCAGGAATAGACTTATCGGTAGAGTAGGTCAATTCCCGTTTGAAAATATCGGTTTTGAAGTGATAATATATTGCATCAGCAGTTTCAAGTTTAATGTCTTTTGATGGCAAGCGTTTAACACTTTCAACATAGGCATCAACCTCAAAATTAAGGCAACATTTTAGCTTTGCACATTGTCCCGCAAGTT
Organism: Muribaculaceae bacterium; assembly: GCA_017520235.1. GTDB lineage: Bacteria > Bacteroidota > Bacteroidia > Bacteroidales > Muribaculaceae > RGIG4079. Next base: position 7,242 of record JAFXGB010000033.1, read on the forward strand.
TTTGAGGGTTTAATGAAATGTCTTGATATCGGGCTGCACTAGTTGCTACTGATACAAAACTTGTCATCCAACTTGAACAGCACAATGGACGCCCACATGGTCCAATACCTCCAATGCGTCCTGCTTCTTGTCGAGCACCGATTTGTTTCATCTCGATGCGTACACGGAATGTCTCGGCAAGTACTTTTATCAGCTGTCGGAAGTCAACGCGTTCATCGGCAATATAGTAGAAAATTGCTTTGTTCCCATCACCTTGATACTCAACATCTCCAATTTTCATGTTGAGGTTAAGGCTTTCAGCGATTTTGCGTGATCGTATCATCGTATCATTTTCCTTGGCCTTTGCCTCCTCAAATTTTTCAAGGTCAGCAGGTTTGGCTTTGCGGAAAATGCGTTTGATTTCTGCATCAGGCTTAATATTTGCCTTTTTCATTTGTAATGCTACAAGTCTTCCAGTGAGCGTAACAGTGCCTATATCGTGTCCTGGAGAGGCTTCTACGGCAACAATATCGCCAATTTCAAGAGGAATATTTGTGCTGTTTTTGTAGAATCCTTTGCGAGTATTTTTAAATTGAACCTCAACCATATCAAAGTCGGCATATCCGCCGGGGATATCGCTGAGCCAGTCGTAGCAATTCAATTTCCCTCGTGGAGGACATTTCGACTTTGAGTTGCCTATATTATTATCGTTAGCAACGTTTTCCTCTTCTTGTGGCGCAGAAATATTATTTAAATCCTTATCAGTCATTGTTGATGTTATTTAGCAAAGCTCACAGAGCGAGTTTCGCGTATAACAGTGATTTTTACTTGTCCCGGATAAGTCATTTCGTCTTGTATGCGTTTAGCAATTTCAGCCGAAAGTTTTTCTGTTTCTATGTCGTCAATCTTATCTGCACCAACGATAACACGCAATTCGCGTCCTGCTTGGATTGCATAAGTCTTGATTACTCCAGGGTAAGAGAGAGCTAATTGTTCAAGGTCGTTGAGACGTTTGATATA
>JAFXGB010000034.1 GCA_017520235.1 Muribaculaceae bacterium
GCAAATATAGTGATATTATTGGAGTGAATAGCTGTATATATGAAAAAAAACGATGTGTCAATCTTTTGATTAGACACATCGTTTTAGCTAAATCTGTTGAATATGAGTTAGAATGTGTAACTTACACCTAAATTGAGATATAGGTTATAGTTGTCCATATCCATCTTGCGCTTATCGGGATCAAGCACGCTTATAAAACCCCATGTGAAATTGGCTTCAATAGCAAGGTTACGATACACTTTGCATGCTGCGCCTATTTCAGCGCCAACGTCCCACTTTTGTAGATCGTCGGAGTAGTTGTAGTCGGCTTTTGTGATACCAATGATAGGGGTGAGAGGAGTCTCACGAATTTGACCTTGTACCACTTTGCCTGTAAAGTTGTAATCAAGGGCGTATGAGGCATAAATACCGGCATGGAAATCCCATTGCTTGTTGAGTCGATAAACGGCACTCACCGGAATGGTTAGGTATCCCATGCGAGTTTTATTTTTAATGTCGCCGGTAAAATAACCTGTTTTTACACCTGTTGCATCGCCTGATTGAATGTTGACGGTCATTTTGTAGTTCTTTACATTAATGCCTGTTTCCATTCCTTTGTTCTCAAAGCGAAGCCCGGCTTTCAATCCCCATGTCGGGTTAAACATTTTTATTGCATATCCGGCGATTGACAGGTTGGGGGTGGGTTTGTAGCTGTTAATGCCACGCACCTCGGCAGGAAGCCCGATGGGAGATGTTCCACCAATATTAAATCCGGCTGCAACTTTATATTCCATTCCATTGCGATTTGAGGCAATATAGTCGTTGGCTGATGACGATAATGCAATGCCAAAAACCAATGCAATTATAATAGTAATCTTTTTCATGTTGAAGCTTGATTAAAAATTAGTGTCACAAATAATCTTCACATCATCAACGAGCATAACGCTACCCGGAGCTCCATCGTAGGTGTCACCTTTGCGACTTGCCGAGAAGATAACAGCAAGGTTATAACCTCCCGATTTTAATATATCGCAGTCGATTTCTTGGGTGTATATAAATTCGAAATCGAAATATTTATATCCCTCACCCGGGGTGTCGGTTCCGTCGTCGGTCATTTCGGCACGAGCCACGATGTTAGGACTGTTTTTAATCGTGTAGCCGTTGAGATGTTTTACATTGGCATCGGTTTTATATAATACCGCTTGAATGCGACAGCTATCGTCGGATTGAGTGTGATATGTTTTCCCTCCTGAACGATATTTGTATTTTCCGGTAATGCGAAGAGGCTTCTTCATAAAGGGTAATCCAAATTGTGTTGATTCAAGGGGATCATACTTAGATGCGTCAAATTGTCCGATAAACAAGTTGCCGGCAGCGATAGGCTTGTAATAGTCGCCGGTGAGTTTTGTCTCAAGTTTTACGGCATAACTACCCTGACAAGCCTCTGTGGTGGGTTGAGTGGGGAACGTTGTGTAGTCATCATATTTGTTAGTGATGAAAGCGTAAGGCTCATTACCACAAGACCATATAAACAACGAGTCGCCCGATTCAGAATCTATATCAAAAGGCATTTTATATCTTTCACCTTCGGGTTGATACCAGTTTTCAAAGTCAAACTCAGAGGGTAGGTCTTTGAAAATGATGCGCACTTGATAAGTTTTAGTCCATTCACCATCTTCACTTGTAACGATAAATGATATAGGAGTGGAATAATCACTCACCCCTTGTGGATCGGGTGAAATTGTAGCACCTTCCGAGATGAGATAACTAAAAGTGATGTTCTCGGGATCGATTTTAGCCGGGTCGGCATAAATGTCAATGCTTGTTGATTGATATACGACATTCAAGATGCCCTCCTGTGGGGAGAGCACCTCGATAATGTCGGCTTCAATATTTGGTTTTTCATCCTTGATGCAACTTGAAAAGCATAAGAGCATCAAGCATGCAAGGATTGAGAAATATTTCATGAGTTGAAGCTGGAAGGGTTAATTATTGTGCTTGTTGGCGCAAAGGAATATTTCCACCTGCTGCAATAAATTGGGTAGTGGTGATTTTTGCTCCGGTAGCGCCCCATTGACCAAGACCTAATACGGCAATATATTTTGCTGGATTAGCCATAACATTTGTGCCGGGACCAACAGGATCAAGTAAACGCATAGAGTGTGCATAGTCGTCGTCAAATACCATGTTGCGATATAGAATCATCACACCTTTTTTCCAAGCAATGCCGTCCCATTCAAGGATGTTGTAGCCTTTTTCTTCAGCGATGCGTTTTACTTCGGCATAATTTGCTGAATTCTTGTCGGCAAGGATATAGTTTGCAAAGCCGTTGGCGTCGATTTTAGTTTGGTAGTCGCTTATAGCAAGAGGAGTGTATGTGTCTTCATTGCCTACACAAACAGACCAATAACGCATATCAGATGTTGCAAATTCAGAAACGTTTTTAGGATAAGAAGGAGCTTTGAAGTTGAATACAATTACATCGTCAACTTCCAATACGTTGCGGCTATAGCAGTATTCAGATGGTCCATTAGGATAAGCATACGCAAATGGAGCGCGGAAGAATAGTGCATTGGGAGATGATGTGAATGCAGCATTAGGAAGTTCCATTTCGCCACGGAGACCGCTTAGCTCGCGTTTAGGAGCTTCTAATTCTTTACCTGTAGTTAAGTCAATTGCTTTAATAGTAGGCATA
>JAFXGB010000035.1 GCA_017520235.1 Muribaculaceae bacterium
AACCCTATCAGGTCGATAAACAGCCTCTTTGTGTTGTAATGTAATAGGGCGTTCGGCAACCACTTTATCAAAGCCCTCAAACCATTTCGACACATTCTCATTTGAAATTGCATTGTATAGATAAGAATATGCCTCGTCTTTCTCTTCTTTGCTCAATCGTGCACGATATCCCCATCGATTTACCGCCAATCGCAAATCTTTTATTCGCCTCACACTTCCAAGCACATTATGTAGGAATATGCCACGTTCTCGAGCCTGATCTATAGGTTCAAGGTCATCTACGCGTGTAAGATTCCACATATCATCACGATAAGCCGTCTTATAAGGAGCCGCCTTTACCACACCAACCTTTTCATAGGGCTGAACAACCTTTTCTACTTCTTCCTTTTCATTAGTTGTGGGCTTCCCTATTTCTAACAGATTATTTTCATCTACACCATCAAGAGCTACAAATAATTGTCCTTTTGCATCGCGATGTCGCTCAGTCAAACTACCGCAAAATTCATCATTGGCAACAGCAAAAGCTTCATACACAGCAGCTCCTATACAATTATTTTTATCTGAGCCGGGGATTACACATGTCACACATAGTTCATCAACGGCACGAGTAAATGCCACATATGTCACATTTATTGTATCAACAAGCTCTTCATTATGCGCCATCAAATATTGGTCTTCAAACTGAGTTCCTAACAAACTTTTGTGATTTTTCAATGCAAATAATGGTGGCACAATATCAGGATTTATCCCTTCAATCTCCGGCTTAGCATACCAACCGAAATCTTCATCTTTTGTCAACTTCCAATCGGCAATAGGAATATGCACACATTTAAACTCCAACCCCTTCGACTTGTGGATAGTCATCACTCTGATAGCATCAATATCTGACGACGATGTTACATTATGAACCACTTTGGGATTATCCCACCACTTTAAGAACGAATTGATATCACTACTACCATAAGCACAAAAATCGAGCACTTCATCTTGAAATGCAGTAATAAATGCCTTATCACGTTCTCGTAAATCTTCCGGAATATATCTATTGATTATTCGCTCTACAACAGATGGCAAACTGGTATATTTCATATTGGCGACATCATCAACCATTTGGTCAATTTCAGGCATCTCAATATGCAATGCCGCATCAAGCGCCTCGCTCGGAGTCTTTCCACTATTCAAGTGATACTCAAATCTATTCACAAATTGGTTATAACGGCGTTTTGAAGTACGACGGGGATCTACCGGGTCAAGATCTGAGTTTATTAATCGCAACACGCTTACAATAAGTTTCACCATTGGCGAAGAACCTATTTGCAATGTATCGTCCGACATTATGTTCAACTTCGGGAATTCAGCTTCGGGATCGGCCATTAATTGGAGCAAATAATCTATGATCTGCTGTCCGTCTTTTCTATCCAGCACCAAGATTGCGATATCTCGTGGACTATAACCCGAACTAAGTTGTCGTTTAATATCCGAAGCTAATATTTCAAGTGTTTCTTTTAGTTTTTCATCTTTATCCCCTTCATCTATTAGCTTAAATTTCACATATCCGTGATGCTCAACATGCTTTGGAGCTACCTGTTGAGTCACATTGGCATACACATCGCTCACTCCAAGCGTTGTTGCCAATGCCGAGAATATCGTATTGTTAAACATCACCACTTCGGCCGAGCTACGCCAATTGGTATTATCCTTTATGTGCATACCACGCTCTTTTACGTGGCGACCAAATTCGCTCGACACCTGTGAACGC
>JAFXGB010000036.1 GCA_017520235.1 Muribaculaceae bacterium
AATAGGGTGAATGTTGTTTATATCGGTATAAAAATAAAAATTTAATAATTTTGTAATGAAAAAATATGTAAATATGCTTTTTATAATAAAAAAAATGGCATAACTTTACGATGCCAAAAAGTTTTTAAATTTAGAATAAGTAAAAAGTAGATGAAAAAACTATTTCTAATATCGATTATATCACTAATTAGTTGTGTGCTTTTTGCAGAACCACAACAGTCAAAAAAACAATATCAAGTTGTAGGGGTTGCTTTTTATAACCTCGAAAACCTCTTTGATACTATCAATTCCAATGGGTCGTATGACCTTGAATATTCTCCTGCCGGATCCAAAAAGTGGGACGGTCGCAAATATTGGTCGAAAATTGCAAATATGTCGTATGCAATTTCTCAACTTGCTACCGAGCGTACACCGGGAGGCCCTGCTATTATAGGAGTGTCGGAAATTGAAAACGAATCGGTTTTGAAAGATTTGGTAAAAGCCGATCCTATCAAAAAATGGATGCTTCAAGTGGTGCATCACGATTCGCCCGACCGTCGTGGGGTAGATGTGGCATTGCTATATAATCCTCGCTACTTCCGTATGCTAAACGTGAATAATCATCGACTCAAAATAGAAGGATATGATTCATTTCGCACTCGCGACCAGATGTGTGTTACCGGCATATTGATGGGCGACACAGTGAGTGTTATTGTCAATCACTGGCCGTCACGCATGGGCGGACAGGCGCAATCATCATATCTCCGCGAGGCAGCCGCAGCATTGAGCAAGCAAATAGCCGATTCGGTGTGGGCGGTGAACCCTCATCAAAGTGTGATTGTGATGGGTGACTTAAATGATGACCCATTTGATAAGTCGTGTGCCGAAGTGCTTGGCGCAAAAAAGGATAAGAAAGATGTCGATTACTATGGATTTTATAACCCATTCTGGGCCGTTAGCGATAAGGGTATCGGTTCGTTAGGTTATAGAGGTAGTTGGAACCTCTTTGACCAAATCATTCTATCGGGCGACCTTGTGAAAGAGGGCAACGGATTGATGTATTGGAATTGCTTGGTGCATAACCTCGATTTCTTGACCGGAAACGAAGGAAATCGTCAAGGTTATCCATTGCGCACCTTTGCATCGGGAGTGTATCTCAATGGTTATTCCGACCACTATCCCACACAAGTATTTCTTGTGAAACCTGTGAAATAAACAAATACATTAATATTATAATTAACTAAAAACAATTTTGTATGAAAAAATTTTTACTTTCACTATTGTGCTTAGCCGGCTTTGTAGCTGCTCAAGCCGAAACTTTTGTGATGAGTGAACAAGCTCCATTCTCAGCAGGTACCACTATCTCGGGTATCGAGGCTTGGACTAATGGAGACTACACTTTCACTCCAGTTAAAGGAGAAACATCTGCTACAGCTCCTGCTTTCAATAAGGCCGGTGATGTGCGACTCTATGCAGCAAACACATTCACTATTGATTGTGCGGCAGGTAATATGAGTGAAATTTCATTTACAATTTCTGCTCAAGGAAAAAAACGCATGACAACAGTGGAGGCTTCAACTGGAACTATGACCGTGACCGGAGCTGATGACTACACATGTAAATGGGTGGGTGATGCTGCAAGTGTTACATTCACAGTCGGTGATAAAGCTACACTCGGAACAGATGGTGCTTCTAAAGCAGGTCAACTTTGCTTTACTCAAATAGATATTACAGGAGCCGGCGGCGGTTCTACTACTCCGGTAGTGGCTGCTCCATCTTTCTCACCTAACGGGGGTGAAGTGGTAGCAGGAACAGAGGTGACAATCACTTGTAACACTGAAGGTGCTACTATTTACTATACTCTTGATGGCACTGAACCAACATTAAATTCTTCGGTTTATTCAGCTCCTATTGCAATAATGGAATCTTGTACGCTCAAGGCAATGGCTGCAGCTGCAGAAATGGATAATAGCGTGGTGACATCGGCTGATTTTACTGTTATTGAGGCCGCTCAATTTGGCTATGTTATGGCTGTTACATCAGGCAAAAACTATTTGCTTTACTCAAGCAAGAAGATTGCAACTCCTTTGACCGGTAATTATGGATATCTCCAAGTGGAATCGGCTACCGATGAAAATGGTTATATCAACACTAATAAACTTAATGGTTTTACTATTACAGCAGTTGATGGTGGTTATACTATTCAAGATTCAAATGGTAAATATGTGTATCAAACCGGCACTTACAATAGCTTTAATGTTTCGGAAACAATACCCGAAACAGGTGCTGTGTGGACAATCGTGCCACAAAACGATGGTACAATGTTGATTACCAACGTGGCTACAGGTAAATTTATACAATATGATGCAGCTTACACAAGCTATGGTTGCTATAGTGATGCACGTGGCGCTCTTCCTTGTCTTTATGAAGAAGGTGCGAATGCTCAACAAAAACCTGAAGCACCAATGGAAGAGGTCGCTACAATTGCCGAATGGATTGCAAAAGCATCTACTGCTAATGTTAAAATTACAGGCACTGCTACTGTAATGTATCAAAATGGTCGTTACATGTATATTCAAGATGCAACAAGCGCACTTTTGGTTTATGGTGATTTGACAAACAAGTACAATAATGGTGACCAAATCTCTAACTTTGTTGGGGCTTATAAAAACTTTAATGACCTTATCGAAC
>JAFXGB010000037.1 GCA_017520235.1 Muribaculaceae bacterium
ATCATGTCCATTAAATCGATGTGTTTCATATTCTATTTGTGATTGACCACCTGTTGGATAGGTTATTGTTGTTAATATATTGGCTTGCATCATTTCTTCATTTACACTGCGATCAGCCTTTCCATGTTCGAGAAATAAAGTAGATCCCTCTATTGTGTCAGACGCTAATGAACTTGTGTAGTTTTTGAAAAGCATTTTAGGGATAAGAGAGATATTCTCTGTTTTTCCGTTATAAAAGCCCCAGTAATCTTGTGCATTTTTACTACAAAACCGATTAGGGTTATAGTCAAATCGATAAATCCCCTCATCGTTGATTTTTACTGCTTTCAATAAGCAACTATCAGAAGCTTCGCCATAGGTAAACTCAATATTTTTAATATTTTCCTGATGACTATTGCTTACACTGAAAGATGACATATATGCCGACTGAGGTTTGTAGGTTAGGGTAATCGTTCCACCGGGATATGTAATCTTTGATAAATGCGCCAATCTGTCATTTCTTCCATAAGGAGCCATGTTGCCTTCATCTGCTGCATCATTAAATATAATTTGCTCATCGGCTTTATCGCCATTTATAAATATATCTTTACGATATGGGTTAAAAGCATCTCTTATTACTGTTGATGTAAATTCTGTCCCTTGCGCTTTCTTGTGAGCGAGAGACTGCCATTCAAAATTAATTGTTTCTCCATTTGTTAATGTTATTGTTTTAAGCACCCAGGCTGTTGGATAATTATCCATACAACTTAACCTCTCGCCTATCTCAAATTCATATTTTATTCCGGATTCGTCGATAACTTCTATTTCAGATAGGTCTATCGATGCATTAATTTTTAAATTATTATCATTTACGCCAATGAATTTCACAACACCATCTGTAGTAAAATCAGAGACAAATGTATAGCTTCCGGAGAGAATATTGAATGTGAAAATATCATGTTGTGTATCATATAAATCACTATCTGCAATTAGATTATCAATAGGGGTAATACAGCGTTTGTAAAAGTCAAATTCGCTCAATCCATCTAATTCTCCACCACTCCATGTATCTGAATAATTCATGCGCTTAAATCTTTCATCAGGGCGTCCCATGATTGTCCTTGATATACGCAAACCGGGCATAAATACCCAACCATAACCACATGGATAAGGATCGGCATATACCTGTATTCCGGTGGTCCTATAACATAATGTAAAAGGTATTTTTATCCCTTTATAGTTCAATTCATATAATGGAATAGGTATATTTATTGCGCCGGTTGACAGCACCGGTTGCGGACTCATATATTGTCTAAAAACAGCCGACGCAGGATCGGGCGCGATTATATCGGATTTCAATGAGGTTAATATCTCTTGTCCGAATATGTTTTGCGATACAAACAACAACAACAATAATTGTAGTCTTTTTACTATAGTATGTCTCATGGCTATTTAATTTGCATCATTTGTTTTTTACTATCACACCCGACTTTGACAACCAACAAATAATCTCCTGGCGGAATATTGCTAATGTCGATATTTTCTCTATAAAATCCACGACTGACATTCTGATATCTATTGCAGTAAAACAGATGTCCAGGATAATCACATATTACAATTTCAACATCTGCATAATCCGTATCTACTCGATAATCAACTGTTATCTCTTGATTTGTTTGTGAGGATATAAGCTGTTTACTACTAATCTCTTTTAATGTGTCATTGTTATTATATTGTCCTATGTTTCTGGTGTCAAGTAGTGATTTTCGGGATAAAACGATATCGTTTGTTGTCGCATTAATATATTCTTGTTCTGATGTCTCGCATATATATCCAATCGAATAAGTGCCTAATATTGTATCGTTCATTTGATAAGTATATTGTAACATCTCCACAATTGGATAACGGTATCCCGGAGCATACCAACTATATCGTTTCTCTATCTGTTCAGGAATAGTATCCTTTGACGACATTAGTATCTCATGACTGACACTATCGGCTACATAGGCATAAGATTCTCTAACGGAACAGATCCTAAGCACATTATATAATGTATCTTCCGGCATTAGTAGTGTTCCTAATCCATCTGCCACTATATTTACAATGCCTTCCTCTATTATTGACATATTTTTTGAATATTCGCCTATAAAACAATAATCATCTGTAATTGATTGACCATAAAAAAACGGATATGTCATTATTGGAATACCTTGTTCATTTCCCAATCTTGTCAAGTTGTTTTCGAAGCCTTGCCAATACAAGGTATCATTTGAAAGGTTATACTTGTATAATGTGTGATTGTCCAATATAGATATTAGGGTATCTGAACTTTGTTTTACCTCAATAGAATAATTACCATTAAGAATATTTATATCATTAAAATGCCAAATGGCATTTTGCCCGGAATCGCCGGGATGGATATATTCTACTTGTTGCTTTTCATACTTATCTCCGGCTCTTGGCGAATTACATTCTTTTTTTATAACAATTTGCCCTATGCTTAAAAATACGGCAAATATTACCATAATCGCAAATAGTCCAACTTTTTTCATGGCAGATTTAAATTTCATTATCACATACTACAAAGATATTAATCTATTGAGAATATTCCCAAATTTATTTTATCATAAATTATGATGAATTCTGCTGAAAATAGTAATGAGAGAGGATTTATTTAGTAAATTTGAGGGATTAAAATTTATGCCGATATGAAAAAGAAACTTGTTATTTCAACAGGTGCAGGAATGAGTGCCGAGAGTGGAATTTCTACATTTCGTGATAGTGGTGGATTGTGGGAACAATATCCGGTAATGGATGTGGCAAGTGCCGACGGGTTTGCTCGCAATCCTGCTTTGGTACACAGGTTTTACAATGAGCGTCGCAAAGCTTTGTTGAAAGCTGAGCCTAATGCCGGGCATCTTGGACTTGTTGATTTGGAACAGGATTTTGATACATATATCATCACTCAAATGTTGACGA
>JAFXGB010000038.1 GCA_017520235.1 Muribaculaceae bacterium
CTACATCACGCAGCTATTTATATCTATATTCATCGGGAAATGGATTGGCTGCATATGTGTTGTCTCATGCAACAACCACTGAAATAGAAGATGTAGTGGCAAGTGAAACCGAAGTAAATCTAAATGGACGTAATCTGATTTTGACAAAAGAGGTTGAGTCAATAGCGATATATGATATCTATGGCAGAAAGATAAAACAAGCCGATAATACTTCATTTATCGGCTTGCAAAACATATCGTTAGGAGTATATATCGCTAAATTATCTAATAGTAATAAAGCTTATAAGTTTGTGTTAAAATAGCTTTTAGGTAATTGGCGGCAATTATATTGAGAAGCCATAATCTCGCCATAAGCACCTGCTGAACGCAGTGCCAATAAGTCTCCACGCTTTGTGATAGGGAGTTTTTCTTCTTCTCCAAATCGGTCAGATGATTCGCATATTGGACCTACTACATCATACACATCAGTTGCCTCATCTTGATTTGAGATGTTTTCAATTAAGTGGTGAGCTTCGTATAGTGCAGGACGAATAAGTTCAGTAAAACCGGCATCGACGATTGCAAATTTCTTTTTCAACCCCTCTTTTACATATAAAACTTTTGTGATGAGACTACCACATTGTCCAACTACCGATCGCCCAAGTTCAAAGTGAAGTTGTTGTCCATCTCTTAATTTCAAATGAGTATCAAATGTTTCAAAGTAGCTTTTGAAATCAGGAATTGGATTTGCATCGGGATTGTCATAATCAATACCTAATCCACCTCCTACATTGATTGAATCAAATTTAATCCCTTGAGACTCGTAATACTTTTGAATATCATTTATTTTACCACAAAGGTGTTTAAATGGTTCGTTGATTGTAATTTGTGAGCCTATATGGAAATGTAGTCCCTGTAAATTGATATTAGGGGACGTGATGCAACGTTCGATTACTTTATCAAGTAATTCAAGGCTAATTCCAAATTTATTTTCGGCAAGTCCTGTTGTAATATAATGGTGAGTGTGTGCATCAACATTAGGATTTACTCTGAGGGCAACATTGGCTGTTTTCCCTTTGGCTTCGGCAATCTCTTGTATAACATCAAGTTCGGCAGATGATTCAACATTGAAGCATGAAATGTTGTTGTCAAGCCCTAATTCAATTTCCCAATCACTTTTCCCTACTCCAGCAAATACAATTTTAGATGGCTCAAAGCCAGCATTAAGAGCGGTTTGGACCTCTCCTCCACTCACGCAGTCAATGCCTAATCCGGCTTCTTTTATGATGCGAAGAATTTCGGAATTAGCATTAGCTTTTATGGCATAGTGAACATGATAATTCTCTTTTGCCGAATATTTATTAATTTCCTCAAGCGTTTTTTGTAGTAGGTTGAGGTCATAATAATAAAAAGGAGTGCGAATTTGCTCAAACTCCTTTATTGGGAATTGTGTCATATTCTTGATTGTTTAATATATCATCTTCTTTTTCAAGAAGAGGATTTTGTTCAATTTCTTGTTCGATTAACTCGTTTAGTTCTGTGTTGTTTAATTGCAAAATGTTTATGGCCTGTCGGAGCTCTGGGGTCATTAGCAGAGATTGA
>JAFXGB010000039.1 GCA_017520235.1 Muribaculaceae bacterium
ACATTTCCACTTTACGCCCTCGCGAACTAATCTGTGATAACTCCTGTCATACATGATGTTGCCATTTTCATCAATAAAGCGATTTACCCTGAGGTGGTATTTGGGGTAACCAGATATTTCCCCTCCGCCAATGGTAAATGGATCACGAGTTTCATCAATGCAACCAATTCCTTCAATGATATAGTTCCCATAGTTATTCAACAGAATCCCGTTGCTCATAATTACTTCTGACTGCAACTCCTCTGAATCCATTTCTCTCCAATATTGTTCATTATTGTTTATGTTTCCAAAGTCATATAATAGCATTTCGGGTTGCTCTGTTTCAACGGAGAAGCTAATAAATGGATCGCATAATGCTGCTTTTTCAGTGAGGCGCATATATACTTTTTGATTTACTACATCTTCACGCAACAATGCCACTGCATGGTCGTTGCAATTAAAGGCATCATCGGCAAATATGTAATAGCATTTTTTGTAGGAAACGCCATCTACTACGGAGTCACCAATTATTTTGATGGAGTAATCAAATTCTTTTGATTCTCCATAATTGAGATATGTTGCAGTACATTCCCATTCTACGCCCTCGCGCACAAGTGGGCGATAATCATTTTGCGAATATATACTACATACACTTGTAATAAATACGACTATAGCTATTAATCTATTCATAATTAATTATATTAGTTTTTTAATATTGCAAATATAGTGAATTATCACAACTTTTTATTTTATGTTTAATGTAACTTTTGCGCCTGATAAAATTGATACATTTGGATGAATTACATACTCTGATGCTGACATTGTTATCTCTCCACATTGTATGATAACATCACCTGTTGGTTTTGTATCAGTAACATTTGTTCCAATTGTAATTAAACCTGCATCATAATTTTTATCAGTTGAAATAGTTTCATTTTGAATGTATATATGAGATGGTATATTTCCATAACTAATGTACGGAATCTTATTATGATCAGAAATACATACACTTACAAATTGAGGTAATCGAGTAGGATAACTTGCAGACGATCCACGATAGCATAACACCTCTCCTGTGCGGTGATCGTAAAATGTTATATCGGCAGTTGCTCCATTCAAATTAACTGAGACATTTCCAATTACTCGATTAATAGTTACATTAGAGAATTCGGTAGGTTGCGATGTATATATTCTCATACTTGGATCTCCAAAACAATGAAATATTTCACTATGATATTTATTCCAAAATGAACCAGCAGATGCATATATCTCTTTCATTCTATTAAATCCTTGATCTAATATTTGCCCTAATCGATATGTAGGTGTAGGTGTACTTTCGCCCATTGGATAATTTGGACTAATCTGAACTCTTAAACCGGGATTATTCCATATTGCATCAAACATGCCAAGTATTAAGGCCTCATTATACCCTGAGAAACTTATTTCAGTTGCACCAAATATTGCTACACACCCACCATTTTGCTTACGTAGAAAAGTTTCCGCAAAACAAGGTTCGCTACTATACTTAAATTCTCCAGTAGAGCAACTAATGCTAAATACAATAGGAAGTAACTCCCCATTTGACAACTGATTAATATGGCTTTTGTCAAAATATGGATCGCCCCATGCAATTTCACTCCCATGATCCCTATGTAAAACATAAAATCGCCCATTATTAATTGAATTAATAATATCTGATGAATTTCCGTCCCATGCAAATGTTGGTTTTCTTAATTCCGATGGAATACTTTCACCATTTGAATAAGTGCCATTATTCCAATATAATGGATTTATATTTTCACCTGTGCTATAAATTCGTTCTACGATTTTACCTTTGGATATAAGGTAGCTCCTTATATCTTCTGATGTCTGAGCAAAACGTCTGTCAGCATAACCATCTCCATTGGTGTCTTGGAAATATGAACAATTTAGACCTGTGTTATAAAATGAAGGATTTAAAGGGGGATTTTGTTCATAGTTTATTATCTTATCAATAACGATATTTGCTTCTTCAATAGTTGATACTGATATACGACCTCGGTAAATCTCAGGTGTGTAATCCTCTCTTCCATCGAAACATCCATAATAAAGGTCTGTGTAGTGAGTAAAATAATGTCCCGAAAATTGTCCTGGCACATCTTCATGATCACCAATTATTAGAAGATAGTAAAGATTGGGAAATTCCTGATATATATTGGCTACTGTTGTTTTAATACTTGAAGATGTCCAAGAATCATTAGCTGATATGTGAACATTGAACCCAAGTAATTTTTTCCATTCAGCAAATCTGGATGCAACTTCAAGATATTTATTAGTTGTAACGATTAAATAATCTTGGCGATTACAATTTAATGAGTCAAGAGACTTGCTTTCTTTTGTGTCAAAAGTATTTACATTCTTATTCTTTGACAATGCCGTTATTGCAGGATTAGATTCATAGGCAATTTTATATTTTATATGTGTATATGCCCTGACTTTTTTATTTTTGCTATCATATTGTATTGGATAAATGCGTATTTTCTGAATAAGTGTACCCCTATAGATTTGAGTTTCAGTGGCATCTATAACTGAATTTGGAGCAAAGCCATCAGATAACGAAATCTCGATTACATTATCTTTTGTATAGAATTCATTTGCGCTGTCTACTAATGGTTGTCTTGCCGGAGTTAATTCGTAATTATAATCAACATATGATGAATCCACAACAGATACGGAAACTGTATAACCATTTGGTATCTTATACGAATCTAATTTAACCGGCAATGATGCTTCTCCAGGTATGTCGTTAATACTAAATCCATCTATATGCCACCAAATTGTTTTCTCAAACAAGTTATCATTGACGATTTTAGCCGATGTAAAATCGTATGAAACAACAATACTATCGGCATATTGATTGACAATGCGTGTAGGCTCTGTATTTCCAAAAGAGGAAAAATGTCCGGTACTTAAATTCAAAACATTTTGTCCATATATTGATAAAACGCTGATTAAGCCAATAAAAAATAATGTAATTTTCTTCATAATAAAAATATCAAGATTTTAATGTACATTATTGAGTCAATATCATGCGCTTGGTGTCAATCTCTTTGCCATCGGCAATAAGTGTATAGATATACATTCCGGCATCCAATTCCGATGCATTTATTTGTAAACTGCTTTCACCTCTTTCGCTGATTACATATTTCTTTATTTGATTTCCTTGCAGATTATAAATGTATATCTCGGCATTTATAACATCTTCGGGTAATGTATATCTGATACTTGTTTCTGCATTAAACGGATTCGGTGAATTTTGATACAACTTAGGCTCTATTATTGAGGCTGTTATATCATCAGTTGAGGCAAGATTGATATCTGTATTGCGCGTTTTTAACCTACCTGAGAGAGCTTCATCAAGTTGCCCTTTTAATTCATTAATAGCATTTACAAGAATAGGAATCATTCCAATATAATCGACATACATGTAACCATCCTTGTCAGTTCTGACAAGTTCGGGGAAAACAGCTTTTACATCTTGAGCCAAAAAACCATAACGTAAAGTATCATTAGCTATTTCATTATAAAACTCATCATAGAATGCTTGGTCTCGTTTATCTTTTTCTGTAAAGATATAATTCCCTCTAAGTTTTGATTTATTTGTAAAATGCGGTTTTAGATTATAACTTACAGGAGATATTGTGCTTAATGACGCTAATGATTCCTCTAATGGATTTATATTTTCTTTAAATCGTTCATCTGAAGAAACAAATACCCCATCAGCTTTAACATCACAATTAAATTTAAAGAAGTTGCCTCTATTGGGATCATAATATGCAATTGTGTCACTTGCGGTCCATCCTGATGTTACGTATAATCCATATTTCCCATGTAACCAAATTTTATCGCAATCATCCAAGCCTAATTCTCCGACGATTACATTCATCGCATATTTTGACCCTTGGTCGCCAAATGAAAGTCGGCCACCGCTTCTATATTCACCTCCAAATGATCCAAATATTTTTAATTTGGTAATAGTATCTAAATCTGTTGATGGTACTGTTGAAGGTACAGGTGCTTCTTCGCCTAAGTAAAGTTGCCCGTTTGAGATTAATTTCAATTGAGCATTGATATTTACGCTTAATACTATTGTAAAAATCGACAATAACATCGTTACTATTTTCTTCATGATAATTTGTGTTTAGGTTTATTTAATGGTTAGTGCTGAATTAGTCAAAAATTGTTAGGTTTAATATATTATAATGAGAATTCACCGGAATAGGTTGTACCATCATCTGCTATACAAATGATTTCATAAATACCAACAAGTGTAGGGATTTCAGTGGCATTATTATCGTGAGTTAATACACCATTCCATATTGGAATATCATTATTTTCAATAACGACATCTACAGACTCAACATTTTCAGGAATTTCAATATTTATATATCCCACTGAATAATGGCATATAATGAAATTTCCCGATGGCATTCTTGGGATATCTTTAAACTCAGGAGTAGATTGGGTTAAAATTGTAGTCTTAGATGTTGTCTCTTGATTGTCTTCTGCTAAAGTTGCGGCAGGAGAGTAAATCACACAAACTAATAAAAATGAGAATAGTTTTAATAATGTTTTCATATGGCTGTTTTTTGAGTTAGTAATTTCACAAAATTACAGCCAAACAAAAGCAATAACCTAATTTTATCATTAAATTCGTTTGTTTTTTCAAATTTATAAACCCCTTAATTTCAATCAGTTGTAAGAAAAGCAAAATTTAAATTTTGTTTTTCTTATAACTATCCAGTAATGAGCTGTATATCAGTGATTTACTGCCCTCCCATTTTTACAAATAGATAATAAGCTGATTTACTGGTATTTATTTAATGAATTTAGAATATAATCTAAATTTATCATCACCTAATTTGCGAATTTTATTTTTCAATCTTGCTTTTCTATTATATACGGCATCCATCTTCTCTTCATTTAGGAATAATGCAATTGCAGTAATTGAAAATCCCAATGTTGTATATAAGAACAATAGATTATCGGCTTCTTTGAGATTAGGTAAATCAGTTTTAAATGATGTAATGATATTTGAATGATGTTTATTTGCAAAATTTTCTAACTCCGTTATCTTTTGCTTGTTAGTAGAGAACTGCTCTATCAGTTTTTCGACTTCTGAATATATTCTCTTTTTATTATCCAATCCTGTACTTTTATTTTCATATAATGTTTTACAAAGGTTATCAATAACCTCAAAGCGTGTAGCTAATAGATTATCGATGATATGCTGTGTCTCAGATGCATTAGTTTGTAGTATTTCTCTTAAATTTTGAGC
>JAFXGB010000040.1 GCA_017520235.1 Muribaculaceae bacterium
AAACAAAACGACCCTGTTTCAATCCAAAACAAAATCACAGGAAAAGCATTCATTGACAAGCTTCTTAAAGAAGACCCTTCGGTAAAACAAACAGAATCAGGCCTTGCATACAAGGTAGAAAAAGAAGGAACAGGAGCAAAACCTGTTGTTACTGACCGCGTAAAAATTATGTACAAAGGTACTCTTATTGACGGGACAGAATTTGATTCAAGCAAAGAACCTGTTGAATTCCCTGTAACAGGTGTTATCCCCGGTTTCTCTGAAGGTCTTCAACTCATGAACAAAGGTGGCAAATACATTTTCTACATCCCAGGAGATTTAGGATATGGTGTAGATGGTGCTCCTGGTGCAGGCATCGGTCCTAACTCTACTTTGATTTTTGAAGTTGAATTGATTGACATCATCAAATAAATATAGCAAGTTGCTATACAAAATGCCATTTAGGATAGAACATTTCCTCTCATAAGGACTATCTGAATAGACAAAATGAATAAAAAAAGAACATTTTTCTACAAAATGTTCTTTTTTTATTGAAATTCTGATTAAATTTGCTCCATAAATCAATACCACATTATACAAAATGGAAAAAATAGACAATTTAGACCGGAAAATTCTTGAAATCGTCATGCGAAACGCACGCATAGCGTCAAAAGATGTCGCTACCGAATGTGGAGTATCTCGTGCAGCGATACATCAACGCATTCAACGCATGATAGACTTAAAAGTTATTACCGGCTCAGGATATCATGTTAACCCTAAAATTCTTGGCTATCGCACTTGCACATACATTGGTGTAAATCTTGAACGTGGTGCGATGTACCGCGATGTTGTTCCCGAATTGGAGAAAATACCTGAAATCGTGGAATGTCATTTTACCACAGGACCTTACACTATGCTCGTTAAGCTATATGCTCGCGACAATGAACATTTGATGGAATTGCTTAATAATAAAATCCAAATGATTCATGGGGTAACAGGTACAGAAACTCTCATTTCGCTCGACCATAGTATTGACCGCGAAATTCCCATCCACTACAAAAACAAATAACTCTTTAATTCATAAATGAATAGGAGGTGCATGCACCTCCTATTTTATATTATCACTTTATTGCGGCAAGACCGCCTTGAGCTGTTTCCTTATAAAGAGATGGCAAGTCGTGTCCGGTCTGTTTCATCACCTCTACTATGCGATCAAAACTAACTGAGTGATGACCATCAGAGAATTGCGAATACAAGTTGGCATCCAACGCACGAGCGGCAGCATAGGCATTGCGCTCAATACATGGGATTTGCACCAACCCACACACAGGATCACATGTCAATCCCAAGTGGTGTTCAAGCCCCATCTCAGCCGAATATTCAATCTGTGCCGGTGTACCGCCAAATAATTGGCACGCAGCAGCGGCAGCCATTGCACAAGCAACACCCACCTCCCCTTGACACCCCACCTCTGCTCCTGATACCGATGCATTGGTTTTCACCACATTACCAAACACTCCGGCTGTAGCCAACGCTCGCAAGATGCGTTGCTCTGAAAAACCCTTTGATGTGTGAAGGTGATATAAAACAGCCGGAACAATACCACAAGAGCCACAAGTGGGAGCCGTAACAATTTCTCCTCCGGCAGCATTCTCTTCACTAACGGCAAGTGCATAGGCATACACTAAACCTCGGCTCTTCAAACTGCCGGCATATCCCGACGCATGAACATAGTAGCTCACCGCCTTGCGACGCACGCCAAGACCTCCGGGCAACACACCTTCAGCCTCAATCCCTCGCTCAACGGCACGTTTCATCACATCCCACACATGAGCAAGATAATCCCACACATTTGGCCCCTCACACTCATCGACATATTCCCAATAGGTCTTACCCGTAGTTTCACACCATCGTTGAATATCGGCAATGCAAGTCATCGAATAAACATGATTTTTCACTCGCGTTTCACCCTCCTCGGCAATATCACCGCCACCTATTGAATACACAGTCCACTCATCAGCAAAAGCACCATTACTACCTATCGCCACAAACCTCATTCCATTGGGGTGGAATGGGAGAAACACATCGGGTTGCCAGATGATTTCTGTTGGAGCCAACGGCTCAAGCACGTTAAGAATAGCAACATCTGTCATGTGTCCTTTGCCGGTAGCGGCAAGCGAGCCATAAAGCGTAACCACATATCGTGACGCATCAGGATTTTTATCAGCAAAACGCTCTGCCGCCCTCTTAGGCCCCATCGTGTGGCTACTCGACGGTCCAAGCCCTATCTTGTATATCTCCTTTATTGATTCCATCTCATTGTGTTTTAGTCCCTCAAAAATAGCCATAAATAACAACTATTCCAAACCCTAAAACACGATTTCAAAAATTCACGAAAGAATTTGTAACTTTGTGGTGTTATGGAACAGGTGTTTTACTTAATAAATGAAATGTCTCCGTTCTTGCTTTTAGGTTTTCTATTGGCAGGATTGATGCATGTGTTTGTCCCCGGACAAGTTTATAACCGTTACCTCTCAGGAGGTAATTTTCGAGCGGTACTATATGCCGCTTTATTTGGAATCCCATTGCCATTATGTTCATGTGGCGTGCTTCCAACTGCAATGTCATTACGCCGAGAAGGAGCATCAAAAGGAGCTACCGTATCATTCCTCATTGCTACCCCACAAACCGGTATCGATTCCATAATTGCGACTTATTCCCTCATGGGACTTCCTTTTGCAATAATGCGCCCTATTGCCGCATTATTCACATCTATATTGGGCGGACAGGCTGTCAATATACTTGAAAATGAAAATAATAAACCCATCGAACCAAAAGGGAACAGAAACCACACGAAAGATTCGGAAAATGCCAATCTTTCGATAATAAAACGATTGGGCAATGCTTTGCAATATGGTTTTGTTGATATGATGAGAGATATAGGCAAATGGTTGATCATAGGGCTCGTTGTCGCAGGACTGATAACAGTGTTTGTTCCCGATAGTTTTTTCATGACCTTTGCCGACAAACCATTATTAAGCATGTTGCTTGTACTTGTGTGTGCAATACCCATGTACCTATGTGCCACAGGATCAATCCCCATTGCTGTCGCATTGATGCTCAAAGGATTGAGCCCCGGCACTGCTCTTGTCTTATTGATGGCCGGTCCGGCAGCCAATGTTGCATCAATATTAGTGATAAATAAAGTCCTTGGCAAGAAAACACTTTTAATATATCTTGCATCTATCATTAGCGGAGCAATATTGTTTGGACTTGGGATAGACTATTTCCTTCCTCGAAAATGGTTTATACCCTCAATTCTCAATACATCGGCTCATTGCACAGGAACAGATTCCTTCCAATGGTTTAATCTCTGTTGCACGATTGCACTGGTCCTACTACTGATAAATGCATTGACATTACGCTTCCGAGTTCGGAAAGAGACTTCATGCAGTCAATCATCTTGCGAAAACGCGCATTGCGATAATATAACCGCCCTATCATCAACAAAAATTTTTGACATTGAAGGAATGCGTTGCATCCATTGTGCCAAAGGTGTTAAACGTGCAGTTGCTGAAGTTGATGGAGTAGAAAGCGTTATCGTCAATCTTGAAGGCAAACAAGCAACCATTACCGGAACAATGTCAGATGACGATATTATCAAAGCCATCGACAAAATAGGATTTAAGGCAACAAATCACAAAAAAGAATAAAGTTGAGGCTTTCTTGCTTAATTTTGGAAAAAACCTAATTGACTTATATTTGCAGTCCTATTATTACATAACATTTGTTTTTACTTAAATTTTACATGAACAAAAATTTATTTTTCTCACTCATCACAATGGTAGCGTCGCTTTTATCTGTTAGCTGCACCCAAAAGGCCGATAAAACGACTCCCGATCGAGATTCTACCTATACAACCATAAACCATCCAGAATGGAGTCGCAACGCTATCATCTATGAGGTAAATTTGCGCCAATACACCCCATCGGCATCAATCATGGAATTTGGCACACATCTTCCACGCCTTAAAGAGCTTGGTGTAGATATATTGTGTTTTATGTCCATTCACCCCATTTCAGAGGGAAATAAGAACAATGAGGGAATAGAAATTAAAGATTATAAAGCATTCAATCCCGAATTCGGCACTATCAATGAGTTTAAAGAGGTCATAGACTCAGCTCACACAATGGGAATTAAGATTATTCTTGACTGGATTCCCAATCCCACAACTTGCGATAGTTCTATGATTGATGAAATGAAATTCTGGTTGACCGACATAAATATTGATGGTTTCCGTTGCGACGCAGCCGGAGAGATTCCTACTGATTTTTGGAATGAAGTACGCCAACAACTCAATGCCGTTAAGCCCGATTTATTTATGCTCGCCGAAGCGAGCAAACCTGAGCTACAAAAACATGCTTTCAACATGGGTTACAACCTGCCAATGACAAATCTTTTTAGCGAAATTGCCGCTACATCAAAACAATACACTTTCAAAAAAGATGGAGAGCTAATGCGCACATTCCCTGAAAAATATGCCATTGCCATCGACTCGCTTCTTGCAGTTCAAGCGACCAACTATCCCAAGGACAGCTATCTCATGAACATGATAACAAATCATTATCTTAACTCACATGAAGGAACAGAGTTTGACCGGCTCGGCAACTTACAAAAGGCTTTCGCTGTGCTTACATATA
>JAFXGB010000041.1 GCA_017520235.1 Muribaculaceae bacterium
AATGCATTTTGTTTAACTCAGAGATGTTATTTACGATATAATCTTTCACTCCCATTGCACGGAGGAATGCTAACTGGTCATTCTCTTTGATGCCTGATGCTTTGCTGACAGAGATGTTTGATAATTGTCCATTTTTGTAAATGAGCTCATTAGTGAAATCGCCGTAGCAACCATTGTAATTTATGCGGTTAAGAATAGGCGCTGCATCAGCACTACCATTGATTTTGATGCGCACTGTTTTGCCAGGTTTGATATATTGGGCAAAATCCGCTGATGCAAATGCTTCTTTTATAATAGCAAGCATTGACATCGCGGCATTACTTTCTGTAATTATATATTTACCAGATGGAAAATCTTCTCTTGCAGAGAATTTTTTGTCAACTTGATATTTATAATCTATTTTGTAGTTGAGTATGCGGTTGCCATTGGCGTCAACATCACTAAGTACTTGTGTGTTAACATCAATGTGGGTATTGTCAGAAATGAGTTTCCCTGTCTTTGCAGTCTCAACGACAGAATTTTTTATGCGTTCAAGTTTTACTTGTTCCATATTGGCTTGGTCAATAACTTCAAATGGAACAAAATTGTCATCAAATGTAATGGGTTTACGATCAAGATTGTTATAGGTGTAAATTTTACCAGTTTCAACGTTTATTACATCTGTATAGATAATTTCAAATTCATCTTTGTCATTAAGACCATATATTGTGTTTTCAAATTTCAAATTCCCGGTGTTACTGAAGGAAGACAATTCATCTTGAGGAACATCAAGAGCAATAGATGGCATTCCACCAAAGTCAAGTGTCAATAGGTTTTTTTCTGTGTTAAAACCTCCTAATGTGATTGTCTCAGCTGCAATTAAATCGCCGGCCATTTCTGTAGCAATTTCATTTTCAAATATAATCATTTGTTGTGCACGAGTTTCTTCGTTTACACGTATGCGGTATTCCTCAAGGCTTTCTCCTTCCATCATCTTCATCCATTCATCCATACGTTCACTTACTCTTTCTGATAGTAGCTGACCATAGTTTGGATTCAAATCTGAAAGTTGCTGCATTGTAATACCTGCTTTAGATGAATAAAGCGCAAATTCTTTATCTAAATTATTTATGTCAGTGATAAAACGTATGTTGCTGATTCCTCCGTTATAACTGATTATCTCATGGACATCGTTCGGGTTGTGTACATTTTGTAATAATATGGTTTTATCATCTTTTACAACACCTAAATATTTGTTTCCAGGATGAAAGTGCGCTGATTTTGCATTACCCATTCCTTCAAAACTATATAATGGTGCTTTATTGAAAGAACGTGTGTCATATATCTTGACGTTGCCATTGAATGAAGTAACAGCAAACATGCTGTTATCAGGGGAGAATGTTATAGATGTAATCTCTGCATCGCTTGAAATGGTTGTTCTAAGAGAATTGAGTTGAAGATTCCATATTTCTACGCTGCTCCCATTAGAAACAGCCAAGTAGTAATTATTCTCACTTAATGCTATGTAATTAGGAACTATTCCTGTATTTATCGTACGATATTGAGTGTGAGTTTTTGTGTCATAAAATTCTACTAAGTTTTTTTCATTACCGATTGCTAACGTCTTTCCGTCGGGAGAATAGTTGAACGCAATTGGATTAGAGTCATTGTCAATAGAAACAATAAGTTTATTTGTCGTTTCAGTATCATATACCTCTACTTTTGATTGCTGAGGTCGCTTTATTAGCATTGCGCAATTAGCGCCACCAGGCTGGATTGCCATTTGTGAGATGTTTTTTGCTTTATCTGATAGCTTGAAATCCATCAGGTTATAGACAATGCCATTTGACAGGAAGAATACTTTATAAGAGTAGTTGTCAACAAAAGTTGGCTTATGCTTTACGTTAAAAACTCTTTTAGTCGAGGAGTTATCACTTTGAGCATAGATACATGACAATGCGCACAAAATAAGTGCAGCTGTAAGGAATATTTTTCTCATAATCTGAATATTGGTAACGGGAAGGTAATTTTATTTCTTATCTCTATCAGTCTTCTTGTTGTGAAGAATTTAGTTAAAATTTTTAATGAATACAAATGTAATGCACAAATTACCCCCCCCCAAATATTTAACAAGTTTTAACACGTTCGTTGTTGTTGACGTTTTGGTATTAAAAAAGCGGGAGACTGAAGAGTCTCCCGCTTAGATCATTATTAAGTAAATGATAGAAATGTGATTTGTATTAGAAGGTGTAGAGGACGCTGGCTACGATGCGGTTGTTTCCAACTGAGTGGGTGTTGATGATTTTTCCGTTAGAGTTGTTTAAATCGCCATAGTAAGCCGATGTGTAGTTGTATTCAACTCCGATTTTCCAATGTGGAATATTGTAGGTGATTTCGGCAGAGCCACTGATTAGCTGGTCAACGTTTGTTCCTGTTCCATACATTTTGCTGACAGCATCATCTGTGCCAAGATTTTTCATGTAGCCAAAGAACACGCCACCTTTCCATTTCTTACCATACACGACGTTTACCCATGATGATGAGTTGCGATTAGGGCTGTATTTTTGTTCGCCTGTAACTGCATCAACTGATTTAACTCCATATCCGCCAAGCATAGATGTCTGAGTGAGATTAGAGCCTAATACGCTCTTTGCTGCGATGTACCATAGTGGAGAGGTATATTTCATGTGCACTTCGCCCGAAATGGTAGTGATGCGTTCATCAACTTTGTATGTTAGAGCAGTGCCATCTTCAGTTGTTACTGTTGATTGAGTGCGAGGAACAAGCGATAGGACATCGACACCGGCACCGATGATAAAATTACTCGTTTTGTAATCGGCACCAAAGTAGAATTCAGGAATGCAACTGTTCTTGATGTATTTGTTGCTTTTTCCATCAGGACCATTTGACAAGTATTGTGATTGCCACACTGCTGCAGCCGTTAATTGCAAGGCTGAGTTATTGAAACGGTATCTCACTTGTGGCGCACGACCGAATGGCTGGAATGGAGATCCCATGTTGAGGTTTAAGATTTGTGGCGCAACATCGCCATACAAAGGGTTCCAGGTTTGTCCCACAAGAACTGATGATTTACCCCAATTCAAGTTGAAATAGGCATGACGCAAGCGCACTACCGATAATGTTGAACCTGAGCCACGGAAGTCAAATTCGATTTTTGCAGTAGTATTTGCATTGCCAATTTTAGGACCCTTTAAATCAATGCCAAGACGAGTGTATAGGAGATACATGTTACTGTTGTCGGTGTCGTTCAAGTCCTTGCCGGCAGCATCGTAATTGTGATCTTTGGGATAGCTATAGAATAATCCGTCAACACTCTCTTCATTTGCGCGACTGTTGTAGAACAAATCACCACGCACTTGACCGTATATCTTGAAATCAAAATCTTTAATCTGTGCAAACGCGCTTGTTGCAACAGAAGCTAAAAGTAAAAGAACAGATATTTTTTTCATAATTATGTTATATAAATCAAAAGAAGCTGTTATTGTGAGACAACAGCTTCTTTTGTGTTATTAATTGAGAATTATCCTCCGATAAATCCGTTAGATCCGAGGAAAATAAGCATGGTGTAACCTAATACAAGGCTTATGATACCCATTATGATACCTACTTTTACCATGTTTTTTTGTTCAATAAGACCTGTTGCGTGAGCCATTGCGTTAGGTGGAGTACTGATAGGTAATATCATACCCACAGAAGAGGCGATAGCTACACCTATTAACAATGTTGAGACACCGCCAAGAGGAGCTAATGCGCCAGCCATACTTGAACCGGCAACAGCTAAGATCGGCACCAAAAGGTTGGCTGTTGCAGTGTGTGAGATAAAGTTAGCCATTGCGTAACAGATGAGACCGGAACCGATAATAACTATAACTGCAGGCCATGATTCAAATGGAATAGCTGAGATTAGGTGAGTAGCAAGACCTGTTTGGTTTAGAGCAACACCAAGAGCAAAACCACCGGCTACCATCCAAAGTACGCCCCAGCTGATTTCTTCAAGGTCGCGACGAGTGATAACCCCGATGATACAGAATACTCCGACAGGAAGCATCGCAACTACGTTAGAGTTAACACCTGTGTATTTGTCAAGTACCCAAAGAAGTACTGTGATTGCGAAGATGATATAAACTGTAATTGAACGCCAGTCTTTTTTCGCTTCACCTTCAATCTTGAGTTCGATAGTCTTTTGTTTGAAGGGGAATAATTTTAATAGTACTACCCAAGAGATGAACACCAATACCAATGTGAAAGGAATCATGAAAGCCATCCATTCACCGAAACCAATATTCATGTTCATTCCTTCAGGGTCGTTCAAATATTTAAGTGCGATAGCATTGGGAGGGGTACCGATAGGTGTTCCCATACCACCGATGTTTGCTGCTACCGGAATTGCAAGAGCTAAGCCTATTTTTCCTTTACCATCAGCAGGAAGAGCTTTCAATACAGGAGCAAGGAAGGTCAACATCATAGCTGCAGTAGCAGTATTACTCAAGAACATTGAGAATACGGCAGTTACTGTGATGAAGCCAAGTAGCACATATTTTGATTGTGTGCCGAAAGGCTTGAGCATAACTTTTGCGAGTTTAACATCTAATCCTGTTTTAGTTGCTGCAATGGCGATGATAAAACCACCAATGAAGAGCATGATAATTGGGTCAGCAAAACAAGCCATCAATGATTTGTAGCTTGTGAGTTTGCCTAATTCCTCAACCGGAATTCCTTCGCGGAAAAACCACAAACTGCTATCAGATGTAGTAAATAGCAATAACACAACGACAAATGTTGATGTTGTCCAAGCAGGAATAGCATTGAATACCCACATCAATGTTGCAAATGCAAAGATTGCAATTACGCGTTGTTCTACAAAGGTTAGTCCTTCAATGCCAAATGCAGATGTTGGCATAGCCCATAAAACAATCATTGTAATAGATGCAATGAGAATTTTAATGAGACGTGGAGCTAATAACTCTTTAGACATGAGACGTTGGAATTTCTGACGTTGCAGTTCCAACATTTTCTGAGAGCCATGAAAACTTTTAAACATAATATGAGATTATTATAAATTAATATTTTCTTCTCGAAAAAATTAGGCGACATCTATCCTAAAACCTATAAATTGTACCATGCCGCAAAAACGGGTGCAAAGTTACTTCATTTTTTTGAAATAATTAAGAATTTCAGCGTCTAAATCACTGTGTGTAATTAAAATATTTAATAATAATGACAATATTAGTGTTAATAATAATCTAAAAATGAGGAGTGCCTAAAACCATTATGTAAAAATAAATGTTTTTGCAATAGTAAAAATTCAAGTATAAAAAAGATTTGTTATGAATTGGATTGTTGAAACATTTAGAGAATATCCCTCATTGGCGATTTTCTTGACAATTGGTATTGGTTTTTGGATTGGAAAACTAAAGTACAAAACATTCTCGTTGGGAACAGTTACCTCGGTATTGTTGGTGGGTGTGCTTGTCGGACAGATGCACATTCCCATTTCCGGACCGCTTAAATCGGTGTTTTTCCTATTGTTTTTATTTGCGATAGGATATAGTGTTGGACCGCAATTTTTCCGTTCATTGCGTGGTAGTGGATTGAAACAAGTGGGATTTGCTGTTGCATTATGTGTTGTGTGTCTGCTTGTAACGTGGGGCATTGCTGCGGCATTCGGTTATTCTC
>JAFXGB010000042.1 GCA_017520235.1 Muribaculaceae bacterium
ATTACCTTTGCAGCTTCTGCAACCTTTATACATTCCGCACGATGAACTCCCGCCTCAACAACAAGTTCATAAATTTTCGCAATTGTATCAAGAGATTCATCATCCATACCGGAAACAATTTTAACGATAGTTTCAAGTCTATGAACCTTATCATCCGGGTTTATACGTTCGGGAGAATATCCGATTTTGAAGTCAACACCGCATTTAAGTCCGCTTTCCGCTTCAAGAATAGGAATGCACACATCCTCTGTAACTCCGGGATATACAGTTGATTCATAAACCACGATATCATCTTTAGCGATAACCTTACCCACAGTTTCACTTGCTCCATAAAGAGGAGTCAAATCGGGATTATTGTCACGGTCGACAGGAGTAGGCACTGCCACCACATAGAAATTGCAGTCGCGAATTTCTTCCACATCGGCAGTACATTTAAATCCGTTGGCTATTGCACTTTGCAACAAATCATCGGCCACTTCAAGTGTCGCATCATGACCTTGCATCAATGCATCAACACGAGCTTTATTCATATCAAAGCCCACTGTTGTATATTTTGTAGAGAATAGGCGAGCCAATGGCAATCCCACATAACCAAGACCTATTACCGCAATCTTAATTTCTTTATTCATAACTATATTTTATTTAAGGTTATTCCAATACCAGCCACACGCTTCTTTCAATCCTTGTTTCATGCTGAATTTAGGATCGTAGCCCAATAAACGTTTTGCCTTATCCACACACGCAAGTGAATGAGGGATATCTCCCACTCGATTAGGACCATGAGTAGGTATCACATTAGCAATTTCGGCATCGTATTGCGACAAGTATTCTTTTAAATATTCTACTAATTGATTCAATGTTGTGCGCTCACCATAAGCCGTGTTATAGATTTGGTTTACAGCATCGCTGCCTGCTTCGGCTTGAAGAGCGAGATCATTCATTTGTATCACATTATCGATATAAGTGAAGTCACGGCTATACTCACCATCTCCATTGATGTTTGGAGCTTCGTGAGCCATAAATTTCTTTACAAACAAAGGTATTACCGCTGCATAAGCTCCATTTGGGTCTTGACGGCGTCCAAACACATTGAAATAGCGCAAGCCTATGAATTCAAGTCCATAAGTGCGGGCAAACACATCGGCATATAGCTCGTTGACATATTTAGTGATTGCATAGGGCGAAAGCGGACGTCCGATAACGTCTTCCACCTTTAGCAATGACTCACTATCGCCATATGTTGACGAACTTGCAGCGAATACAAATCGTTTCACACCGGCATCGCGCGATGCGACAAGCATATTCAAAAATCCGCCCACATTCACATCATTTGATGTGATAGGATCCTTAACCGAACGAGGCACAGAACCTAATGCCGCTTCGTGAAGCACATATTCCATGCCGTCAACAGCCTTGCGGCAATCGTCGAGATTGCGAATATCTCCTACGATTAATTTAAATGTATCGGGATATTGCTCGATAAGTGGCAACAAATTTTCGATATGTCCTGTTGCAAAATTATCAAGACACACCACATAATCACCTTTTGCCAAAAGGTATTCACATAAATTTGAACCAATAAATCCGGCTCCTCCGGTTACGATAATCGTCATAATATCACTCCAATTGTAATAAAAATCTATCTTC
>JAFXGB010000043.1 GCA_017520235.1 Muribaculaceae bacterium
AATGGGGATATACTTGAAGTGGAAGATATATATAATATTGCTTCTCGTTATCCACGTTTAGCAGGAATAATGATAGGACGAGGATTATTGGCTGCACCATCGATGGCAATGGAATATAAACAGGGTATTAGTTTGGATAAAGAACAAAAATTGTCTTTATTTTTAAAGCTACACGAAAAATTATTCCATCATTATAGTTGTATATTACAAGGAGATGCTCAATTGTTGATGAAGATGAAAACAGTATGGGATTATCAAGAAGGCTCAATTGGTCATAAAGCATTAAAAACTATAAAGAAAAGTACAACAATCGCAAAATATCAAGCTGCGGTATCGGCGATTCAATAGTTTACGTAACTTTGCATCAATATGGACTTTTTACTGCAAGCAACAGATAAAAATAGTAATGCTCGTGCCGGTCTCATTACGACTGATCATGGACAAATAGAAACTCCGATATTTATGCCTGTCGGAACGCTTGGTGCATTGAAAGCTGTTCACATGCACGAAGTTAGAGATGATATTAAAGCTCAAATTATATTAGGAAACACTTATCATCTATATTTGCGCCCTGGTATTGAGATATTGGAAAAAGCCGGGGGATTGCATAAATTTAATGGTTGGGATCGCCCAATATTAACTGATAGTGGCGGTTTCCAAGTATTCAGCCTTTCAGGTAATCGTAAATTAAAAGAAGAAGGAGCATATTTTCGCTCTCATATAGATGGCTCAAAACATCTTTTTACGCCTGAAAACGTTGTGGATATACAACGTTCAATCGGTGCCGATATAATGATGCAACTTGATGAGTGCCCTCCCGGAACAGCTGATTATGAATATGCAAAGAAATCACTTGGATTAACTACTCGTTGGCTGATGCGAGGATGGAAACATTACAAGGGAACAGATGGTAAATATGGTTATTCACAAGCGTATTTCCCTATTGTCCAAGGTTGTACATATCCAGATTTGCGCCGTCAATCGGCTCAAACGGTTGCTGAACTTGGGGCTGATGGTAATGCCATCGGGGGGCTTGCTGTCGGAGAGCCAGCCGAAGTTATGTATGACATGATTGAGGTAGTGAATGAAATTTTACCTAAAGATAAACCGAGATATTTGATGGGAGTGGGTACTCCTGCTAACATTCTTGAGGCGATTGATCGAGGAGTGGATATGATGGATTGTGTAATGCCCACTCGTAATGGTCGAAATGGTATGTTGTTTACAGCTCATGGTATAATGAATATGAGAAATAAAAAATGGGCCGATGATTTTTCGCCTATTCAAGAAGATGGACCGAGCTATGTAGATAGACAATATACAAAAGCTTATCTAAGGCATCTTTTTATTGCTGATGAAATTCTTGCTATGCAGATTGCATCAATACATAATCTCGCATTTTATATATGGCTTGTAGGAGAGGCACGTCGTCATATAATTGCGGGTGATTTTAAATCATGGAAAACAATGATGGTAGAACGAGTAATGCGCCGATTGTAATATAATTGCTATGCTGAAAAGACTTGATTGGTACATAATAAAAAAGTTTTTAGGAACTTACATTTTTGCGATTGTGTTGATATTGGCAATCACAATAATGTTTGATATAAATGAGAAACTTGACTCATTTTTGAAGGCTCCTCTTGATGCTACAATTTTTGATTATTTTTTAAATTTTTTGCCTTATTTTGCCAACCAGTTTAGTCCGTTGTTTACATTCATTGCTGTTATATTTTTTACATCTAAACTTGCAGATAATTCTGAGATTATAGCAATGCTTGCATCTGGTGTGAGTTTCAAACGCCTAATGTTGCCATATATGGTGTCAGCAGCAGTGATTGCAGCTTCGTCGTATGTGTTAAGCGCTTATATAATTCCTCCTGCTAATGTAGAACGCATTGAATATACTAATACATATGTTAAAAACAAACGTGTTGATTATGGTAGTAATATTCAAATGAAGGTTGCTCCTGGACAAATTGCTTATATGAGTCGATATGACAACACAACAAAGACAGGTTATAAATTCTCACTTGAATCATTTGAAGATAAAAAGTTGGTGTCACGTTTGACTGCTCAGACTATAAAATGGGATACTTTATACCAGTGGCAAGTTAGAGATTATATGATTCGTGATTTTAAAGGGGCGCGTGAAGAAATTCAAAAAGGAAAACGATTGGATACAATAATCACTATCGAGCCTCGAGACTTTTTGATCGCAAAAAATGATCATGAGATGATGACTTCTCCACAATTAAAAGAATATATTTCTCGCCAAAAGGAGCGCGGTGTCGCAAATATAAAATCATTTGAGATAGAGGATGAAAGACGATTTGCAATGTGTGCAGCAGCATTTATTTTGACCATTATCGGAATGTCATTGTCCTCAAAGAAGGTTAAAGGAGGAATGGGGATAAATATTGGTATTGGATTGGTGTTAAGTTTTTCATATATATTATTCTCAACTGTAACCTCAACATTTGCAATATCAGGACTCACATCGCCATTTATTGCAATGTGGATTCCTAATTTTATTTATATCATTATTGCAGTAATTCTATATCGTAAGGCATCGGTAGGATAACGCTTAAATGCGTTCAAGTATAGTTGCCACTAAATCATGCATAGCTGTTTTATAGTTTGGTGTAGCATCGTGATTCATGCGATTAGCTATAATTGAGCACACAGTCATCGCTTTATGCCCAAGCATTTTAGCGAGTCCTTGTAGCGGAGCGCTTTCCATTTCATAGTTTGTGACTTTTCTCTCGTTATGTCGGAATGACTCTATTAGTTTATTCAAATTAGGGTTTGCTAATGGTAAACGCAATTCTCGTCCTTGTGGTCCATAAAAGCCAATAGCTGATATTGTATTTCCTTTAATCATGTCATTGCTACTAATCTGATTAACTAAATCTTCATCGGCATTGACGACATATGGCTTTGCCCAAAGTGGATTCCAATTGACGTGTTCACAAAATGCATGTTCAAATTCAAGGTCGGAAATTTCATTGCGTTTTGCATAAAAATTTAGTACACCATCAAATCCTATGGCTTTTTCTGCAATAACAGGGGTCCCAACTTTTAATTCTGGTTGAAGGGCTCCAGATGTCCCGATTCGCACCATTGTTAATGTGCGATGAGTTTCATTTATTTCGCGAGTCTTTAAATTAATATTAGCGAGAGCGTCAAGTTCATTAATAACGATGTCTATATTATCGGGTCCAATACCATGACTTATGCACATAATAGGTTTACCTTTGTATGTTCCACCTATTGTGTGAAATTCTCTTGATGAAACTTCAAAAGTTTTTGATTCAAAAAATGATGCAACCATGTCAACTCTTCCCGGGTCACCAACAAGAATTATGCGGTCAGTTAATTGCTCCGGTAGTAGATGTAGATGAAAAATTGTTCCATCGGGATTTATGATCATTTCTGAAGGTGCAATAAATTTTGTTGCCATAGTTATGATTTTTAGTTTAGATATAACGATTTTTGTGATTATATTGTTTATGCAAGTCTATATCTGCCACCTGGATATGTTAGTATTAATCCTTTGAATTCCATGTCAATAAGTAATCCCATTAATCGTGCAATGGGATAATTTAATGCTACACACAATTGATTTATCTGTGTGTCATCATGTGTTGCTAAATAATCAATAACGGCTTGTTCTTCTTCTGAAATATCTATTGTAAGGATCTGTTGTTCACCTTCTTGAGGCTTTGTTGACCATCGCATTGCAGCTATTAAATCATCAGCACTCTCAATAAGAGCAGCAACGTTTGATGCGATTAGCCTATTACACCCGGAACTATATTTGTCTGATGAACGACCTGGTAGGGCAAAAACGTCGCGATTATAACTTGATGCGATGCCAGCAGTAATTAAAGCTCCTCCTTTTTGTGCTGATTCAGCAACAACAAGGCAATCACATAGAGAGGCTACAATGCGATTGCGGGCAACAAAATTTCCTTTGTGGATAGCATCAATTGAACGATAGTCAGTTATAAGCATGCCGTTATTTCTAACTATTTCTACTGCTATATTTCGATGAGCAGCAGGGTAGATAGTGTTTAGCCCATGAGCAAGAACTGCAACTGTTGGAATGTTGTTGCGAAGGGATGCGTTATGAGCTACGATATCAATTCCGTAAGCTAATCCGCTTACGATCACAATATTATCTATTGATTTAGATAAATCTTCAATAAGTCGTGTTGTAAAGTCAATGCCATAGGGGGTTGCGTGTCGAGTACCAACAATACTAATGATGTGAGATGAGTTTAAATCGCATTTCCCCACTGTATATAATATAAGTGGAGCATCATCGCACTCGGTTAATCGATATGGGAATTCTTTATCGGTATAATATATGGGTTGAACATTGTTGTTAGCAATGAATTCAGTTTCTTTTTTTGCTTTTTCAAGAATTTCCTTGCGATAGGATTGTGTTAATATTTTATTTTTGAACCCCATTAAAGATTCCAATTGCTGTTCAGTAGCATTGAAGAATGCATTTTCATCGCCAATTCGAGATAATATCTCATTGGCAAGTGTTCGAGTTATTCCTCGTAGAGATGCAAATGCTATCTGATAGGTTAGCTGGGTCATAATTATTTTAGATAATTTCTGAATGCTTCTTCTAATATTGTACCACGAGAGAGTCGCCCATTTTCAATGCATACACATGAAACAATAGCTTTTACAACAGGAGACCCTTCGAGGGTATATATATCTTGATGAAAAATAAATTTTGCTCCTTCTCGAGATATCCAAAGTTTGCTAATCATTGAATCTCCAAGACTTAGAGGTTTGATGTATTCAATCTCTACTTTTCTTAAGACAGGGTCAATCCCTTGATTGTGCATTTCTCTGAAGGATAATCCTGCCCATTGACAGAATTCGTGTCGGGTATGTTCTAAATAATGCAAGTATATTGCATTATTAACAATGCCTTCAGAATCAACCTCGTAATCCCGCACTTTAATTGGTAATTCAAAAATATATTTATTGTTGGTTGTCATAATTGTGAGCTATTACATTGTAAAATTAAATTTTTTAAGTGAACGTTCAAAGCAGATATGATATAAAAATGTAATTTTGTAGTCAAATAACCTACAAAAAATATAAAAGTGAATAAAAGAATAATATCATTGTCATTGCTCTTGACGTTTGTATCAGGAGTGGTATTGGCTTGTACATCGGCAATAATTAGTGGAAGTGCATCTAAAAATGGTCGCCCCTTATTGTGGAAACACAGGGATACCGGTGTAGAGGATAATTTTGTTGCGAAGATTGAAGCAAAGAGTGCTGAAGAATTTGACTATGTTGCATTATTTAATGCTGAGGATTCGACATATCGTGATGCATGGTTAGGTATGAATGAGGTCGGTTTTGCAATAATGAATACTGCGTCATATAATCTTGCTCCAGATACCACTGATTATAAGGATAGAGAAGGTATAGTGATGGCATTGGCATTAAGTAAATGTCGCACTCTTGATGATTTTGAAAATTTGTTAGATACATTGCCGAAACCAATGGGCGTCCAAGCAAATTTCGGATTGATAGATGCATCAGGTGATGGTGCATACTATGAAACAGATGATTATAGTTATGTGAAATATTCGTTAAAAGATACTAAAGATGGAATTCTAATACGTACTAATTATTCACATAATAGAAATGTAGATGGAGGATATGGATACATAAGAGAAGAAAATGCAAGGCAATTACTTGCTCCATACGTTGCAGGTGATTCTATTTCAGCAGAAACTTTTACAGAAGGGTTATCTTGTTCATTCTTTCATTCATTGATAGGTAGAGATTTTTCAAATGGGGGCGATAGATGGGTAATAGATCAAGATTTCATTCCTCGTCGTTCGTCAACGGCTTCAGTTGTTATCGAAGGTGTAAGGCCGGGTGAAAATCCGTCATTATCAATAATGTGGACAAAAATAGGTTACCCTCCATGTTCTCATGTTGTTCCTGTAATGGTAGAAGATATCCCTCGTGAATTGCAACCTGATCCATTGACATGGCATAGTCCATTGTGTGATTTCGTTGTGGAGCAAAAACATAAAGTGTTTTCAATAAAAAGAGGCAGTGGCAACAACTATATTGATATGGATTTGTTGAAAAAAATTATGCAACAAGAATCTAAAATCAGTCAAGAGAATTATAAAAAAGGATATCTCAAACGAGAAGAAAAAGCAAAATCATTAAAGAAATGAGCGCAGCAGTTTGGACAATAATATTATTAGTAGTGTCAAATGTTTTTATGACATTTGCGTGGTATGGTCATCTTAAATTACAAGCTACCGGCGTGTCATCAAATTGGCCGTTATTTGTTGTAATATTGTTTTCTTGGGCAATAGCTTTTTTTGAATATTGTTGTCAAGTTCCGGCTAATCGAATTGGATTTGATGGAAACGGGGGCCCATTTTCACTGATACAGTTAAAAGTTATGCAAGAAGTAATCACGCTTGTGGTGTTTGTGATATTTAGTTTGTTTGCATTTGAAGGGACGGAAATAAAATGGAATCATATTCTGGCTTTTGTTTTCCTTGTTGTTGCGGTATATTTGGTATTTATGAAATAAAAATCAAAAAATTTAAATTTTCGACAGACTTTTTCCTGTGTTACTTGTTATAATGGTGTAATGTATAACCAAATAAATTCAAGTAATTATGTGTGGGAAATTAAAATTTATAATGGCATTTGTAGGTGGAGCAGTTGCCGGAGCAGGAGTCGCTCTATTGTTTGCTCCTCAAAAAGGTGAAGATTTGCGTGCTCAAATTAAAGAAATGCTTAAGAAAAAAGGCATGTGTAATTGCGATGCTCGAGTCGAAGAAATTGTAGAAGAATTGAACGTAAAAAGTTAATTCTTGATTTTAAAATTTAATCTATTGGCATTAAATCAACTTAATACTATAAGGCAGATTTAATGCCTTTTATTGTAACTATGGAAACAAAAAATACTTATCCATCATTCCTGAGATTATTTAAAGAGCTAATAATGCTTGAGATAGATTTTGTTAAGTTGACATTAGCAGAAAAGGTAATAATATTGTTATCTGTCTTATCTCTATCATTTATTGCGTTAATAATAGTGATATGCGCAATGTTGTTTATCTCTATAGGTGTAGTGAAAATGCTCTCTATGGTTGTCCCAGATTATTTGGGATATATAATAATCGGAGTGTTTTATATATTGTTGTTGATTGTGTTGTTAAGTCTAAAAAGAATATTGATTGTCGATCCTATTTCTCGTTTAATAACAAAGTTGATACTAAATAAACCAAAATAAAGCTATTATGAAAGATCAAATAGATAAAAAATGGACTGGCTATAAATTTGACGAATTAAAATATCGGATAGTAGTAAACCGAGTGTCTTTTAAAATTGCAACGCAACGCATTGCTGATTTAGGGAGGAAGGAGGTAATATATTCGTTAAATAATGTTGGTGGCAAATCACTAACTGTAAATTTTGAAAAAGTAATGTCAGCATTAAGCTATTTTGAGGCTATGGTAAGAATCGTTAAGCGATTACGTGAGATTTTAACTGAGTTAAAATGCAGATGAAAATATTGATTTGTTGCAGTGTTGATTATTTAGTGAATAATTAATACCTTTGTCATATTGTGTAATTGAAATTTTGACTTATGAAAAAATTATTTCTATCTATTACGATTGCTTTATTGATGACTGCTTGTGCTCCATCAACTAAGCAAGATTATATGGCTGAGTTTGGAGAATTTATCGAAACTATTTCAGAGAAATCATCTGAATATAATACTGGTGATTGGGCGTCAGCAGATGCTGAGTTTGATAAATTCTTAGGTGAGTGGTATGATAAATATGAGCCAGAAATGACTCTAAACGACAAGATGCAAATTGTTGCATGGACTACTGCCTATAATTACCATAAAGGGGTAAGCAAAGCAGGTGTTGTTATTGATGAATTGGGGAATGATCTTAATGAAGGAATGAAAGAATTAGGAAAAGGAATTGAGGAGATAGGAAAATCAATGCAAGAAGATTAAGATATTCTGATAAAGGAGCATAGTGAAAAATGAATGATTATATATAAACGCGTTTCCAAGTAGAACCATGTGATGAAATTGCGACAGATATTTTGGCGGCAATTTTATGTGAGAATGGCTATGAAAGTTTTGTCCCGGATGAAACAGGTTTGACAGCTTATATAAAAAGAGAACTGTTTAATTCTGAAATTTTGACTGATGTTTTATCATCGTTTCCTATGGATAATAAAATCACATTAAGTCATGAAATTATAGAGGGTCAGGATTGGAATAGTGAATGGGAGAAAAATTATTTTCAACCAATAGTAGTAGGGGATAAATGTGTTATTCACAGTTCTTTTCATAATGATATACCATTGGTAGATTATGATATAGTTATTGATCCTAAAATGGCATTTGGGACAGGACACCATGCTACAACTTCGTTGATAATACGTCAGTTATTAGAGATGAATTTGCTCGATAAGGATGTAATAGATATGGGTACCGGAACAGGAATTCTTGCTATATTGTGTGCGATGTGTGGTGCTAAGAATGTGTCAGCAATAGAAATTGATGAATTTGCTTATGTTAACGCTGTTGAAAATGTAAAATTAAATGGAGTGCCACAAATAAATGTTCTTCATGGAGACGCAACATTATTAAAAGGTGAAAATAGAGTAGATGTTTTCATCGCAAATATAAATAGAAATATAATAACAAATGATATTAATGCTTATGCAGATAAATTAAAGCGAGAAGGTGTAATGCTGTTGAGCGGATTTTACGAGGAAGATATTCCTGTGATTATGGAAAAAGCCAATTTATTGGGCCTTAAATATAAATCTCATTATGTGCAAGATAAATGGTCTTGTTTAATATTAGAAAAAATTGTGTAATAATATCATATTGTTGTGATTTTTAAATTTATTACATTGTTTTTATTTTAAATTAAAAGCAATATGTTTATTTTTATAATAAATTAAAACTGAAAACTTTCTTGAAAATTTATGCACTTTTATTTGATTATATAAAATAAAGGTGCTATTTTTGCATTGAAAAACGAATCAGTTTGTTTTATATGAATGACTTGTTAAATCTTTTCTTAATATTTATCATCTTGGTGTTAGGGCTAATAATGTGATATCAAGAGTTTTATAATGGAAATGAATTAAAATATACTAACCTTTCTTCTCCATGCAGAAAGGTTATTTTTGTTAAATGAAAAAATGAATTAAAAATATGAGTGATAGATTATTTATATTTGATACGACATTACGTGATGGAGAGCAAGTCCCCGGATGTCAATTGAATACTGTAGAAAAAATCGAGGTTGCTAAAGCCTTGGAAGAATTGGGCGTAGATGTAATAGAAGCAGGTTTCCCTGTTTCCAGCCCTGGTGATTTTAATTCGGTTGTAGAAATATCAAAAGCCGTAACATGGCCTACTATATGCGCTTTGACTCGTGCAGTTGAAAACGATATAAAAGTAGCTGCAGAAGCTTTGCAGTATGCAAAACATAAACGCATTCACACCGGTATCGGAACATCAGATTATCATATTAAATATAAGTTTAATTCCACTCGTGAAGATATCATAGAAAGAGCCATCGGTTGCGTTTCTTTTGCAAAGAAATTTGTCGAAGATGTTCAATTCTATGCTGAAGATGCTGGTCGCACCGATAACGAATATCTCGCACGAGTTGTCGAAGCCGTAATTAAAGCAGGAGCAACAGTTATTAATATTCCTGATACAACGGGCTATTGTTTGCCATCAGAATTTGGTGAAAAAATTAAATATTTGATGGAAAATGTAAAAGGCATTGATAAAGTAACAATTGCAACACATTGTCATAATGATTTGGGAATGGCAACTGCTAATACTATTTCAGGAGTTATGAATGGAGCACGTCAAGCGGAAGTTACGATAAATGGTATAGGAGAACGTGCCGGAAATACATCTCTTGAAGAAGTGGCAATGATCTGTCGCTCACACAAAGAATTGAATATTGACACTAATATCAATACAACAAAACTTTATGGCATTTCTCGCATGGTTTCAAGCCTCATGAATATGCCTGTTCAGCCCAATAAGGCAATTGTCGGTCGTAACGCATTTGCGCATTCATCAGGTATACATCAAGATGGTGTTTTGAAAAATCGCGAAAGTTATGAAATAATTGATCCTAAAGATGTTGGCGTTGATGAAAATTCAATTGTATTGACAGCACGTAGTGGACGTGCAGCATTGAAACATCGTCTTCATGTGCTTGGTATTGATTTGGATAAGGATGCTCTTGACAAAGCTTATGAAGGATTCCTTCGTCTTGCCGATAAGAAGAAAGAAATTAACGATGATGATGTATTGATGCTTGCTGGAAAACATAATGCTGCTGCTCGTCGCATTAAACTTGATTTCCTTCAAGTAACAAGTGGAGTAGGAATTCATTCTGTTGCAAGTGTGGGACTTGATATCGCTGGAGAAAAATTCGAAGCATGTGCTTCTGGTAATGGACCTGTTGATGCTGCTATATCTGCAATTAAGTTAATTATTCGTCGCACAATGACAGTTAAAGAATTCTTGATTCAAGCGATAAACAAAGGAAGTAACGATATCGGTAAAGTACATATGACAGTTGAACATGATGGTAATTGTTATTATGGATTCTCTGCTAACACTGACATTGTTGCTGCAAGTGCTGAGGCATTTATAGACGCTATTAATAAATTTGTTCATTAATAAATTAACGGAAAGATGGCAAATACTCTGTTTGATAAAATATGGGATGCTCACGTTGTTAATTCAATAGAAGGAGGTCCCACTCAACTATATATTGATCGTCATTATTGTCATGAGGTAACAAGTCCTCAAGCTTTTGATGGATTGCGCCAACGTGGATTAAGTGTCTTTCGTCCCGGAAAGACAATATGTTCACCTGACCATAATATTCCCACGATGAATCAAGATAAACCAATTAATGATCCTGTCTCTCGTAATCAAGTAGAAACATTGACTCGTAATGCTAATGATTTTGGGTTGACATTATATGGTCTTGGTCATAAGAAAAATGGTATTATTCACGTGATTGGTCCGGAAAACGGATTGACATTACCTGGATATACAATTGTTTGTGGAGATAGCCACACATCTACTCATGGTGCGTTTGGTGCAGTCGCATTTGGTATTGGGACAAGTGAAGTAGAAATGGTACTTGCATCACAATGTATTCTTCAGCCTAAACCTAAAACAATGCGCATTAATGTTAATGGCAAATTGCGTGAAGGAGTAACAGCAAAAGATATTGCTTTATATATCATTGCAAAAATGACCACAGGTGGTGCAACAGGATATTTTGTAGAATATGCAGGTGATACAATACGTAATCTGTCAATGGAAGAACGCATGACTGTGTGTAACCTTTCAATTGAAATGGGCGCTCGAGGAGGTATGATTGCCCCAGATGAAACAACATTTGAATATTGCAAAGACCGAGAATTTGCTCCTAAAGGAGAAGAATGGGAAAAAGCCGTAGCATATTGGCGCACTCTCAAGAGTGATGATAATGCAGTGTTTGATAAAGAAATAAACTTTGATGCTACTGACATAGAGCCACGCATAACATTCGGTACAAATCCTGGTATGGGTATTGGTATTACAGAAGCTATTCCAGCTCCCGACCCTGAAGATGAAGCAGGTAAAATCTCATATGCAAAATCTCTTGAATATATGGGATTTGAGGTGGGGCAGAAACTTGAGGGTTATCCTATTGATTATGTTTTTCTTGGTAGTTGTACCAATGGTCGCATTGAGGATTTCCGTGCATTTGCCAATTTTATAAAAGGAAAGAAAAAAGCCGACAATATTACAGCTTGGCTTGTCCCAGGTTCATGGATGGTAAATGATCAAATAAAAGCTGAAGGTCTTGATAAAATTCTTGAAGATGCAGGATTTGAATTACGTCAACCCGGTTGTTCGGCATGTTTAGCAATGAATGAAGATAAAGTTCCTGCCGGAAAAATTGCTGTTTCTACTTCAAATCGTAATTTTGAAGGACGTCAAGGTCCAGGCTCTCGAACAATTCTAGCCGGACCGCTTGTTGCTGCCGCAACTGCAATAGCTGGAGTATTAACAGATCCTCGTAATAAATAGTGCAAACGCATAATTTGAATTAAAGAAGATGAAAGAAAAATTCTCAGTTATAACATCAACATGTGTACCTCTTCCAGTGGAAAATGTTGATACTGATCAAATAATCCCAGCACGTTTTCTGAAAGCTACATCACGTGAGGGTTTTGGCGAAAATCTTTTCCGAGATTGGCGCTATGATAAAGATGGTAATCCAATTAAAGGTTTTGTGTTGAACGATCCTACCTATTCAGGATGTATCCTTGTGGCTGGTAAAAATTTTGGTTCTGGGTCAAGTCGTGAACATGCCGCATGGGCAATAGCTGATTATGGATTTCGGGTAGTAGTGTCAAGTTTCTTTGCTGACATTCACAAAAATAACGAATTAAACAATTTTGTTTTACCTGTCGTCGTTTCAGAAGCATTTCTTGCCGAATTATTTGATTCAATTTCTGCCAATCCAAAAACAGAAGTATGCGTAGATCTTCCTGAACAAACAATTACAAACCTTGCTACAGGTAAAAGTGAAACATTTGAAATAAATCCCTATAAGAAACATTGTTTGATGAATGGTCTTGACGATATCGAATTTCTTTTGTCAAAGAAAAATGATATTGAAGCTTGGGAATTAAAAAAATAGCACAAATTCCTACTTATGAAAGTAGAGATATTAGATACTACATTGCGTGATGGCGAGCAGACCTCAGGAGTCTCATTTTCAGCATCTGAGAAATTGGGTATTGCTCGTCTTTTGCTTGAAGAATTACTCATTCCACGCATTGAAATAGCATCGGCTCGTGTGTCCGATGGCGAATTTGATGCTGTGCGCATGGTTTGTGATTGGGCAAAGCGCATGGGGCACATTGATAAAATTGAAGTACTTGGATTTCTTGATAACGGTCTCTCTATCGAATGGGTAAAGAATGTAGGTGCGCGTGTAATAAATTTATTATCCAAAGGATCAGAAAAGCATTGTTTGTATCAATTGAAACAAACTCCAGAGCAACACATTAATACAATTACAAAAAATGTTGAGGATGCTGTTGCTGCCGGATTGACGGTAAATCTTTATCTTGAAGATTGGTCAAACGGTATGAAAAACTCATATAACTATGTTTATAAGCTCATGGATGCTTTGCGCCATTTGCCCATTAAACGTTTCATGCTACCTGATACACTTGGAATATTAAATCCATATGATACGCTCGCACATGTGCAACGCATGATAAAACGTTATCCTGAGTTGCATTTTGATTTTCATGCTCATAATGATTATGACCTGGCTACATCAAATGTATATGCTGCCATATTAGGTGGCGCGCGTGGTGTTCATTGTACGGTAAATGGTCTTGGTGAGCGTGCCGGAAATGCTTGTTTGTCAAGTGTAGTTGCGTTAATCCATGACCAATTAGAACGTGAAACTGGTGTTGATGAGACAAAGATTAACAAAGTGAGTCGCATAGTCGAATCATTCTCAGGAGTTCTTATTCCTCAAAATAAGCCCATTGTAGGAGAAAGTGTGTTTACTCAATGTGCCGGTATTCATGCCGATGGCGATAAT
>JAFXGB010000044.1 GCA_017520235.1 Muribaculaceae bacterium
GATGGCTCAAAAGAAATCGTTGACCTCGGATTGACTGACCACAATGGTGCCATCAGCGCAATCCTTCACAACCTCACCGACGCTAAAGAAGGATGCATTAAAAGCTTTGACGAAATTGACGCTGTGGGACATCGCGTAGTTCATGGTGGTGAAAAATTCAACAAAAGCGTGCTAATCAACGACGATGTAATCGCTAAAATCAAAGAATGTTACGGCATTGCGCCATTGCACAATCCGGCTAATATGACCGGTATTGAAGCGATTACGGCTCTCATGCCAAATGTTCCACAAGTGGGGGTGTTTGATACTGCATTCCACCAAACTATGCCGGCAAAATCATATATGTATGCACTACCTTATAAATTCTACAAAGAAGATGGCGTGCGTCGATACGGCTTCCATGGAACAAGCCATCGCTATGTATCACAACGTGTGTGTCAATTCCTTGGAGTAGATATCAAACAACAACGCATCATCACCTGCCACGTGGGCAATGGTGGCTCTATTACAGCTGTTAAATTTGGTGAAAGTATAGACACCTCTATGGGTTTAACTCCTACCGAAGGACTAATGATGGGTACTCGCGTTGGCGATATCGACCCAGGGGATTGGTGTTCTTGATGGAGAAACACAACTACTCTGCAGCTGATATCCAACGCATCATCAACAAAGAAAGTGGAGTTGCCGGTGTGAGCGAAATTTCTTCAGACATGCGTGAAATCGAAGCGGCCGACAATGCAGGCGTTGAACGTGCACAACTTGCACTTGCAATGTACGAACAACGCATCATCAAATACATCGGTGCTTATGCTGCTGAAATGGGTGGCGTTGACATCATTGTATTTACCGGTGGTGTGGGTGAAAACCAAATAGGTGTACGCGAAAACGTGTGTGCTCCACTTGGATTCATAGGCGTTGAAATCAACAAAGAGTTAAACAACAAAACACGCGGTACTGAAACAGTTATCTCAACCGATGCTTCAAAAGTTAAAGTTGTCGTAATTCCTACCGACGAAGAGTTGATGATTGCTCGCGATACCGAGGCAATTCTCAATGGTCGCCAACCTGAATAAAACGTTCAAGAGGCTGTGTCAA
Organism: Muribaculaceae bacterium; assembly: GCA_017520235.1. Taxonomy (GTDB): domain Bacteria; phylum Bacteroidota; class Bacteroidia; order Bacteroidales; family Muribaculaceae; genus RGIG4079. The sequence continues at coordinate 1,096 of JAFXGB010000044.1, forward strand.
ATTTGACACAGCCTCTTGAATATACCCCTCAGTCGCTTCGCGACAGCTCCCCTATTTTAGGGGAGCAACTTATCAAGGCTGATCAATAACTTATATATCCCCAATTGCTCTCTCCCTAAGATAGGGAGAGTACGGCAAAGCCGGGAGAGGGTACAAATCTAATTTTGACACAGCCTCCTTTTTTTATAACTACTAACGATAACTTATCATAAATATGAATAAAATCAAAGCCGCTATCGTTGGCTACGGAAATATAGGACGCTTTGTCCTTGAATCACTCCAAGAAGCCCCCGATTTTGAAATAGCAGGCGTTGTCCGCCGTAATGCCGATAACAATCCTGCAGAGCTAAACAGCTACAAAGTTGTTACCGATATACACGAATTGGGCAAAATTGATGTGGCAATTCTATGCACTCCTACTCGCGAGGTGGAAAAGCATGCTGAAGTTTTGCTTTCCGAAGGTGTTAACACTGTTGATAGCTTTGACATCCATTCAGGCATTGCCGACTTGCGCAATCGTCTAAATGCTATTGCTCAAAAGAATAATTCGGTAGCTATTATCTCCGCAGGCTGGGATCCTGGGAGCGATTCGGTTGTGCGTGCATTGCTCCAAGCAGCAGCGCCAAAAGGTTTGACATATACCAACTTCGGCCCCGGCATGAGCATGGGACACACTGTGTGTGTAAAATCAAAAGAGGGTGTAAAAAACGCTCTTTCAATGACTATTCCTCTCGGCACAGGCATTCATCGCCGCATGGTTTATGTTGAACTTGAAGATGGCTACAAACTTGAAGATGTAGCTCATGCAGTAAAAGAGGATCCATATTTTGCCAATGATGAAACCCACGTCATGCAAGTAGCATCGGTTGACGAAGTTAAAGACATGGGACATGGGGTGAACATGGTGCGCAAAGGTGTATCAGGCAAAACTCAAAATCAACGTTTTGAATTCAACATGAGCATCAACAACCCTGCTTTGACAGCACAAATACTTGTGAGTGCAGCTCGTGCTACAATGCGTCAACGTCCCGGCGCCTACACGCTGATTGAAATTCCTGTAATCGATCTTCTTGCGGGAGATAAAGAGGAACTAATACGCCACTTGGTGTAAGTACGCAAAAAATGTTGTACCTTTGCACTTTAATTTTTTGACAGAGACAAATAATGTTTGACAACATAAGAAACACTATCACATCAGTAGCCGACTTTTTGTGTGGCTATCCCCTATTCTTTTGGTTAATTGGCGGAGGATTATTCCTATTCATATACTCCGGTGCAATACCATTGCGTCGCATCAAATGGTCCATAAAAGCCCTACGCACAAAAGGCGCTACCGGAGAAGGTGAAATCAGTTCATTTCAAGCATTAATGAGCAGTATCTGTTCAACTGTTGGCATGGGCAATATTGCCGGTGTGGCAATTGCAATCTCTATAGGGGGAGCAGGTGCTATATTTTGGATGTGGGTGAGTGCATTGCTCGGCATGGCGACGAAATTCTTTGAAGGAACCCTAGCCATCATGTACAAAGGCAAAGATAAACAGGGAAACACCCATGGCGGACCAATGTATATTCTCACCGAAGGTCTTGGCAAGAAATTCAAGCCGATGGCTATATTCTTTGCTATATTTGGAATGATAGGCACGCTCTGTTTCATGCAAGCCAACCAGCTTACAGAGTCATTCATTACAGTACTTGATGCTCCTGACACCTTTAAATTCCGCTTAATCACCGGTCTAATCATGGGAGCAGGTGTATCTATCGTTGTATTAGGTGGCATAAAACGTATCTCAAAAGTTGCAACAAAAGTTGTACCTGTAATGGTGGGACTATATTTTTTACTTGTATTTATTATCATTGTACTTAATATTGAGTTATTGCCAAAGGTATTTAATCAGATCGTGAGTGAAGCATTTAATCTTGAAGCCGGATTTGGAGCATTGGCATTTATCGCTATCACAGGAGCACGCCGAGCAATGTATGTCAACGAAGCCGGTGTGGGTACGGCATCACTCATGCATGGCGCTTCTCGCAACTCCGAACCTGTGCGTGAAGGCCTCA
>JAFXGB010000045.1 GCA_017520235.1 Muribaculaceae bacterium
CGTGCGGAGCACGGGAGAGTAGCGGAGGAGAGTTTGTGAAACCACTTCGTGGTATTGCGACAATAATCAGAATCTTTGAATTAAGAATCAATTAGATATGGTAATAAGCTCTCGCCTTGGGGTAGGGAGAGTACGGCAAGCCGGGAGAGGGTACGAGGGTTGTTGACTATACCCCTCAGTCACTTCGTGACAGCCCCCCTACTTTAGTGGGGCAGTTCTTTTTTTTGCTGTTAATCAGTTAGATATGGTTTATAGCTCTCTCCCTGGGTTAGGGAGAGTACGGCAAAGCCGGGAGAGGGTACGAGGGTTGTTGATTATACCCCTCAGTCACTTCGTGACAGCCCCCCTACTTTAGTGGGGCAGTTCTTTTTTGCTGTTAATCAGTTAGATATGGTTTATAGCTCTCGCCCTGGGGCAGGGAGAGTACGGCAAAGCCGGGAGAGGGTACGAAAATAACAAAGGAAAGATAAAAAATATCTTTCCTCTGTCTTTTTTTCTATCTACACTCCTCTCTCCTGTTAGTTGCGGAGGCGGTCGTCAAAGGCTGAGAGCGCGGCTTTGGCTCCTTCGCCCATGGCGATAACGATTTGTTTGTAGGGAACGGTTGATACATCGCCGGCAGCATATACTCCGGGTTGAGATGTGCGGCAATGCTCGTCAATCTTGATTTCACCTATTGCCGATGTCTGCAACTCTTCGCTAAACGGACGGCTATTGGCTGTCAACCCTATTTGGACAAATACGCCATCAAGGTCAACCACGCGTTCATTTCCTGTTGTGCGGTCTTTGACTTTAAGGCCTGTAACCTTTGAACCATTGCCAAGGACTTCGGTCGTTTGTGAAGATGTGAATATCTCAACGTTGCTAAGCGAGCGAGCTTTTTCTTGCAACACATTGTCAGCTCTTAGCGAGTCGGCAAATTCAAGTACCGTTACATGGCGACATATACCGGCGAGGTCAATAGCTGCCTCGATACCAGAGTTGCCACCGCCAATAACTGCTACATCTTTACCGGCATAGAATGGGCCATCGCAATGAGGGCAAAATGCCACTCCACGGCCAATGTATTCCTTCTCGCCAGGCACATTAAGACGTCGCCAGCTTGCTCCGGTGGCGATGATTACTGCCGATGCGCGAAACTCTTCACATGCATTTGTGATGACGACTTTTTGAGCGCCTGACAGTTGTGATGATACCACTTTGCGGTTTTCAAAAATGTCGATGGGGTACTGGTTGAGGTGAGCCATTAGGTCGTTAGCCAACTGTGTCCCGGTGGTGTGAGGTACAGAGATGAGGTTTTCAATTCCTGTGGTTTCCTTTACCTGTCCGCCAATGCGTTCAGCAACAACGGCCACCTTCAGCCCCTTGCGAGCCGAGTAGATTGCCGATGATGCTCCGGCTGGACCTCCGCCCACAACGATAACATCGTAGTCTTTGACCACTACTTCAATATCATTTTGAGGGTTGGAGCCAAACATATCTTCAAGCTCTTGCAGAAGTTCTCCCAAAGAGCCACGCCCCACGTGAAGGAGTTTTCCGTTGGCATAAACCGTAGGTACAGCCTGGATATTGCGCTCGTTTACCTCATCTTGGAACAATGCTCCGTCAATCATTTCATGGTCGATGCATGTGTTGAACAAAGCCATGATGTTGAGCGACTGAACGATGTCGGGGCAATTGGTACAGGTGAGAGACACATAGGTCTGCAAATGTATCTCACCTGCCAATGCTTGGATTCGGCGTATGATAGATTGGTCAGGAAGATTTTTCCCTTTGCCATCGGAATTAAGTATCGCAAGTAGCAAAGATGTAAACTCATGTCCGTTAGGAATTCCCCTAAATTTTATTCCTGTATTTATGTCATTTTGCTCAATGCTAAACTCGAGAGAATCGTGTGTGCTTTCAGTAGTCTTTACGGAAAACTTATCGGAACAACGGGCAAAATCATTGATAAATTCAACGAGTTGTGCCGCTTCTTCTCTTAGTGGAGAATATGTTAACGAAAAAGTGTAGTTATTCTCTAATTGGATGAAAATACCTTTTACTTGCTCTATGATACTGAAGTCTAACATACGCCGAATTTGTGTTATGTGTTAAATTTAGATTTTACCAACAAGATCGATGCTTGGTTTGAGCGTTTCTGCTCCTTGTTTCCACTTAGCAGGGCATACTTCTCCTTTGTGAGTAGCTACAAATTGAGCAGCTTCTACCTTGCGCAATAGTTCGTCGGCGTTGCGACCGATGTTGTTGTCGTGGATTTCGGCAATCTTGATGAGCCCTTCAGGGTTTACGACAAATGTACCGCGATAGGCCATGCCGTCCTCTTCAATCATCACTCCAAATGCGCGACTCAAAGCGCCTGTTGGGTCAGCTAACATAGGGTAGTTGATTTTTTTGATGCTGTCAGAAGTGTCGTGCCATGCTTTGTGTACGAAGTGAGAGTCAGTGCTCACAGAGTAAACCTCTACGCCCATAGCTTGAAGTTTCTCATATTTCTCTGCCACGTCAACGAGTTCAGTGGGGCACACAAATGTGAAGTCGGCAGGGTAGAAAAAGAATATTGCCCATTTGCCTTTTACATCTTCATGAGTTACAGTCTTGAATTGACCGTTATGAAATGCTTGAACTTTAAATTCAGGTAACTGAGAATTGATAATTGGTGTCATAATCCTTATATGTTTTAAAAGTTAGAAATTTTGTTTTGTCACTGCAAATGTATAGCAGTTGACGATATCTATAACAAAATTTCCAATTGAAAGGATTTATGACATGATAGATGATGTCTATATCGCTATCTGAGTTGCTCGTAATGAGAGCATTTCGCGTGGAACTGATGATTTTATTTCGGCTGCGATGCCATCGATTAATGTTTGGCGAATGTAGTTTTTGTTTGTCAGCATGATGATGTGTCGTGTGGGTTTTGGTATCGCAAATTCGCGTGCAAGTTCCTTTTGGCAGTCGCTCAATTGCAGTACTGCAAGTTCGGGGATAAAAGTAACACCTTTGCCACTCTCTACCATGCGCATGAATGTTTCAAGGCTTCCAAGATTATATGCCAATTGGCTCGCTTGTGCCGATTTGAATTGGCAAAATCTCACCATCTGATCTCTGAAGCAATGCCCTTCATCAAGAAGCCACAACTGCTCGTTGGCAAGATCGGCAGTGCGCACAACATTGTTTTTCATTAATTCACTCTCGCGAGAAACATAGGCATAGAATTGCTCATAGAATAACCCTATGGATTTATATTCCTCAAAACCATCAAGATTAGCCAAGATGCCGGCATCGATATCACCGGTCAACAATGCTTGTTTAATCTCACTCGTCTTCATCTCTGACATGCGCAAGTCGAGCTGAGGATATTTCTTCATCAACTGTGGCACAAATCGTGGCAACAGATAAGGCGCAATTGTGGGTAGAATTCCCAGGCGGAACACTCCGCTGAAAGAGTTCTTCTCCTCGGCGATAAGATTTTTTATGTGATTAGCTTGAACCAACACCTCATGAGCTTGTTTTATTATCAGAGTACCGACAGGAGTGGGACGCACAGGTTGCTGAGTGCGGTCAAAAATGCGAGTGTCAAGCTCCTCCTCGAGTTTTTGAATCATGGCACTCAATGTGGGTTGAGTTACTCGGCAATGCTCAGCAGCCTTTGTAAAACTCTTCAATCGGTCAACTGCTATAATGTATTCAAATTGTTGTAAAGTCATTATGAAAAATAAATCAGAGGTGAGTTATAAGTTTTATCTATGCAAAGATAGAAATTTTCAGTTTGACAAACACTTATTTCGCCATTAACTTTGCATCAAAAACAAAAAGAATCGAAAAATTATTAACTCTCTAACTCAATAAAATTAAATTATGAAAACTTTAGATTTCCTTCATTTAGACGAAAAGAACGTTTCTAACGTAGTCAGTGCATTGCAACAACTGCTAGCTGATTTTCAAGTTCATTATACTAATCTTCGCGATTTCCATTGGAACGTGAAAGGACATGGATTTTTCGTGCTACACGAAAAATTTGAAAGCCTCTATGATGATGTAGCGGCTAAAGTAGATGAGATAGCTGAACGCATCCTCATGCTTGGCGGAACTCCTGAAAATCGCTTTAGCGAATATCTCAAAGTGGCAAAAGTAAAAGAAACCCATGGCGTGAAATGCGGACATGAAGCGGTGGAACATGTGCTCGATGCCTATAAATATCTCATCGGTCAAGAACGCCGATTGCTCGCTCTTGCATCAGAAGCAGGCGACGATGTAACAGCCGACTTGATGACCGGATATATCGCTGAACAAGAGAAAATGGTGTGGACGCTTGTTGCTTATAGCACACAAAGTTGCCATTAATAAAATGAATTATTAACCACGAAAAATAAAAGTTATGGAAAAGAAAGTTGAAAACCAAGAAGTAAAAGAACCTAAACCTCGTCGTTGTTGCTGTGGAAAGCGCACAAAGAAAGATGATAAAAAGTAAGTAACTATTGTGTAAGTGAGAGGTGCTTCCGATGATGAGCCGGAAGCACCTCTTTTTATTTGTAATTTAAGATAGTGGAAATGTTTATTTTAACGGATTATAAAATTATTTGGATTGCTTGGTTTTAGAAACATAGCATAATAAATAGGCATATAAATTATTTTGCCGATACGTTCAACATTGCCATCATTTGATAACAAAATAGCTTTCTTGATATTATAATCTTTGTTTTCAACAAATTTATCTAATGCTCTGTGCCGTTTGAAATCTTTACCTGATTTAACTTCAATAGGTAATGTGCTAAGAGAATCGTAATCATCTACAAGAAAATCAACCTCTCCTTTTGTTTTATTATCGTAATATCTCAAAGTATATCCATGAGAATTAAGCTCCTGTGCAATTACAGTTTCATAAACGGCACCAAGATTTATACTATTATCCGTGCTAAGTATCGCATTTATATTATAACGATATAGTATATTTGTTAGAAGTCCAACATCATTCAAATATAGTTTGATTAATGTTTTTTGCTCTGATTCTTTTAGTGGGAACTTCGGATTAGAAACAGCAAGAACTTCTAATGAGATTCCAGAACTAATCAGATATTCCAATTCTTCTTCATAATCAGCACTTCGTTTTCCTTTCTTATTTTCTATTTCATTATAGTAAAGACGCTTTTTCTTGTTTTCCATATTTGATGGAATCATTTCATAGATTCGCTTGATTTTTAGAGAATTTTCTTCCCCGTATTGTGACGCATCGCCTTTGTATAATTCATAAATTTCATCATGAATAGCCCGCACAGGTACTATGTTGCTTGTTTCAATAAAAGAGTTAACAGCATCGGGTAATCCACCAATGAGAAGATATTTCTTAAATAAATCAAGAAATTTATTGTGAAGAGCCTCGTTGATAGGTTGTTCTTTTGTAAATTGTTCTTTTACATAAGAAATTGCTTCTTCTCCAACACCATTAGCCCACAAAAATTCTTCAAAATCAAGAGGATGCATTTTCTTTCTAAGAATACGCCCTCCAGGCTTTGAAAGAGTTTTATTTAGTGTTATACCAAGTAATGAGCCACTTGCAATATAAGTAAAACGATCTTCATCTTTTAGAAATTTAAGAAGAGTGAGTAATTCGGGATATGCTTGAATTTCATCAAGAAAGACTAGAGTATCTGTCTTTGTCCCCATTTTATCGCCAGCATAAGTGCTTAATTTGAGATAAAAATCTGTTGTAGTTGAAGTCCCTTTAAATAGTTTGTCTCCATTTTTATCTTCCAGGAAATTAATCTCAATATAATTTTTGAAGGCCTTTTCCCCTTCATGCCTGATTATAAAGGACTTCCCAATCTGCCTTGCGCCATCAAGTAGCAATACTTTATTTGAATCTGAACGATAGTATTCTTGTATTTCTTTTTGAATTTTTCTGCGTAGCATAACACTTATTTGAGTTTAAATGTGATGCAAATTTACACTTATTCCACTTTTAAAGCAAATAAAAACTACACTTATTCCATTTTTTAATGCATAAAATGATACACTTATTCTAATTTGGCATATTCTTTATATGCTTATAGAGGTTGAAAAGCGTCAGGTAATTATTCCCGATCCTGTGATGAAAGAATGGCTGAAACGAGAATTAAAAAGTTATTAGGAGATTGAATACCCCTCATAAACATCAACCCCGCTCCGAATCCGGTCGCGGGGTTGTTAATGTAGAGTTATTTAATGGTTTTTATAGTTAAACAAAATTTCTGAAATACAAATAATGTTTATTGATTTAATGTGATGTATCAAGAAACCCCACAATTCCGTTCAAACGGAATTGTGGGGCTATAATTTAACTGCTATGTGGTATTTTGTTTATTCGGGCAGAGACGGGTTATTTTAGGCTTTTGCCGTCGGAGAAGGCGTTACCGACTTTAATGCCTATCTCTAAGTAGTCATGATTGCAGGGATCGTAGGTGATGGGGCGTAGCTTTGATAAGTCGATTTTTCCGCTTTCGTTAAGAATCTTTTCGTCGGTTGACACATTTACTATCTTTCCCACCATGAAACATGTTTCGGTATCATAAGAAACAAGTTCACATTCAAGAGTCATAGGTAGCTCGTCAATAATGGGAGCGTTGACAAATTCTGATTTTGTCGCATGAAAACCGGCTTTGTGGAATTTGTCAGGCTCTTTATTGCCCGAAACAATTCCCACATAGTCGCAAGCAGTGACTTGTTCGGCTGTTGCCATGCTCACGGTGAATGCACGAGTAGCGAGAATGTTTTGTGTTGTTTTGTGGTCTTCCGACAGGCAAATTCCTATCATATTGTCGGTGTATATACCACCCCATGCAGCGTTCATGGCATTGGGTTTGCCGTTGTTATCGTAGGCTGCAACGATAAATACCGGCATAGGGTAAAGCCATGTTTTAACTCCAAAATTTTTTCTCATGATATTTTGTATTATATTTTTCTTGCCGATATCGGCAAGAAATGCTAAAGTTATTACTCTTTATGAATAAAAGTTTGCCGATAGATTAAGTTAGTTGAGGTTGATTTTCTCGAAGTGGTAGCCGAGGCGTTTTAGCTCTATGGCTGCTCCTATGCGATACATTGAGCGACAAGCGCGAGCAAATACATGAAAAGCCATGGGTGTCTGTGGATCAATTTGTTCGTGACGGATGAGTGTAACGGCAGTTTCTCCACAACGGCGTATTATGGCTTCAATCTCTTTAGCTTCTGCGCTGTCAAGTGATACACCGAGCATTGTGCCAACGATGTGTTCATCCATGTCATCAAAGCCTTGAGATCCATATAATGATTTGTAACTCATATCTTTGTAACGCTCCCAATCGGCATCCCAGCTCCATGCTATGGCCATGCCTATATATGCAGCCCATGCGACTGAAACTGTGGGATAATCGCGAATTTGCTCTACGGCATCAACCATATACTCCGGCGCCAATTCTTTCCATCGCTCATCAATATCATCGTTGCATAAAAGCATGTCGTCAAGCATTTTATAGTTGCGGCAGAGGCGCAAAAGTTCCTCTTGCATCTTCTCTTCAAAATTATCTAAATATTCAAAATCCATTGTGTCAAAATTTTGTATCAAAGGTAGTGAATTAATTGTTAAGTCAAGAATAAACACAACAGAAAGATATTCTAAGACTCATTAGTAAGATAAGAAAACGTGAGTTCAATACCCACGTTTTCGATTGATATATATTATGAAGGTTTAAAGGTCAGCAGGGAGGGAAATGCCTAATGCTTTTGCCACACCAATTCCGTAGGCAGGGTCGGCCCGATAGCAATTGCGCACATGGCGTTGTTTTATAAATAGTTCAGCATCACCCATTGCCCTGGCTGTATTTTCAAATAATAGTTGTTGCTCGTCAGCCGGCATGAGTCTAAATAAATCTCCCGGTTGGCTATAATAATCATCGTCATATTCTCGCTCATTATAGTTATAGGCATCGCCATGTATAGCCAATGGGGGCTCTTTAAGATGTGGAGAATCTTTCCACTCACCATAGCTGTTAGGCTCATAGCCTTTTGCTGCACCATAGTTGCCATCGACACGCATCGCTCCATCACGATGGTAGGCATGAACGGGGCATCTGGGGCGATTTACCGGTATTTGTTCGGCATTGACACCAAGCCGATATCGTTGAGCATCGCCATAGGAGAATAAGCGCCCTTGTAACATTTTGTCGGGAGAAAAACCTATGCCATCAATGATGTTCATCGGATTGAATGCCGATTGTTCTACTTCGGCAAAATAATTTTCAGGGTTGCGGTTTAATTCAAGAATACCTACATCATGTAATGGGAAATCACCATGTGGCCATACTTTTGTTAAATCAAACGGATTTATGCGATAATTATCGGCTTGTTCTTCGGTCATTAGTTGCACTTGAAATAGCCATCGTGGGAAATCTCCATTTTCGATGCTGTTAAATAAATCGCGTTGATGAGATTCTCGATCTTTAGCAATAATTGCTTCAGCCTCTTCATCGGTTAAACATTTTATTCCTTGTAATGTGCGTAAATGGAATTTTACCCATGTGCGTTTATTGTCAGCATTAATAAAACTATATGTGTGGCTGCCAAAACCATGCATATGTCGATAAGAAAGAGGTATGCCACGCGGACTCATTGTTATTGTAATTTGGTGTAATGCTTCAGGCAACAATGTCCAAAAATCCCAATTGTTGTTTGCACTACGCATGTTTGTTCTGGGATCTCTTTTTATTGCGTGATTTAAATCGGGGAATTTTAATGGGTCGCGAAGAAAAAATACCGGAGTATTGTTCCCAACTAAATCCCAATTTCCTGCTTCGGTATAAAATTTCATGGCAAATCCTCTGATATCACGTTCAGCATCGGCAGCACCACGTTCACCTGCTACGGTAGAGAATCTGACAAAACACTCCGTTTGTTTGCCTATTTCGCTAAAAATAGCTGCTCGAGTATATTTTGTAATATCGTGAGTTACGGTAAATGTCCCATAGGCACCTGAGCCCTTAGCGTGCATGCGCCTTTCAGGAATAACTTCTCTGTCGAAGTGTCCTAATTTTTCAAGAAACCAAGGATCTTGCATCAAAATAGGTCCGCGTTGTCCTGCCGTTTGTGTGTTTTGGTTGTCTGCAATGTGTCTTCCATTAGCAGCAGTAAGTCTTTTTTCGTCCATAAAAGTTTTTATTATCAAAATTTATTTAATCTTCAACAATAAAAACAGAGAAAGACTGAGATTAGTTCGATTATATAGAATGTTATTTTGTTGTTAAAGTAGATTTTGCTGCGCGACTGAAACTTACAAGCACAACGCCTGCAAAGACGGTTGTCGCTGCTACAATTTTTTGCCAGCTGAGGGAGTCCATCCCAATGTATATGCTTATAGCAATGGCGATTATGGGTTGGACATAGGAGTACATGCTCACAAGAGTTGGACGTATGTTTTTTTGCCCTATAGGAATAAGGAAATATGTGATAAAAGTAGCGCAAATTATTAAAAATATCAATTCGCCGATGAATGAGGATGGAAGCATGCAATAGTCTATGGTCAAGATTTCGTTCCATGAAAATGGTAGAGACACGACTGTTGAAAACAGAAATATCCATTTCATGAAAGTGATAACGGAATATTTTGTAATTGTGGGTTTAAACATGCCAAGATATAATGAAAAACAGATGCTGTTAATAACCATTAAAGCAATACCCATAGCTGAACTTTCAGCAACTCCACTTGTTGAGCGAGTGCTGTTCAGTATCAGATAAATGATGCCTGCAAAGCTCAATAATACCCCTCCGGCTTTTTTTAGAGTGATGGGTTCTCGGAGTACTATTGCGGCAATAAACATTGTGTATATGGGCGACATGGAACTGACTATGGAGCAATCCATTGGCGTGATTTCAGAGATTGCCATTAAGAATGTAATTTGAGTCAAGAAGAATCCTAAGATTGATGCAGCAAAGATTTTAAAATAGTCATGTTTCTCAACTTTTTCAGTAGGTATAAAAAGAGATATAATCCAGAAAATCAATCCGGCACCGATAGAGCGTATACAAAATAATGCCATGGGGGACACAATATTTCCACTTGTCAAGTCTTTGCATACGATGATATTGAATCCGAATATTGCGTATGCAGCAAAGCATGCTATATGTCCTATTGTTGAACTATTTTTTGTCATTGGGTATTCTTTCTTAATTGCCAAAAGGCGATGGCCGATGCAGCAGCAACATTAAGGGAATCAACATTGTGAGACATGGGGATGCGCACAACATAGTCAGCATTAATGATTGTTTCATGAGAAAGACCGTCTCCTTCGGTGCCCATTATGATTGCGAGTCGAGGCTCTGCCAATAATTTAGGATTGTCAATTGAAATGGAGTTGTCGCTTAATGCCATTGCAACGGTGCGAAATCCAAGTTCTTTGAGTTGACTTAGTGAGCCATCAATCCAGGTCCATGGCACAAGGAATACCGAGCCCATAGAAACTCTTATTGCTCGTCTGTTTAGTGGATCACATGAAGATGGGGTGAGTAGAACGGCATCAATCCCGAGTGCCGCTGCTGAGCGAAATATCGCTCCAATATTGGTAGTGTCAACAACTCCGTCAATCACAACAATGCGTTGTGCGTTATTACATACATCTTCTACGTTTAACGGATGAGGACGTTTCATGGCACACAATACTCCACGAGTGAGTGTATATCCTGTGAGTGTCGCAAGTAGGTCTCGTGAGCCGGTGTATATAGGAATATCGGGGCAACGCTCAATGATTGATGCTGCATCGCCGATGATGTGTTTCTGCTCGCAAAGAATGGCAAGAGGCTCATATCCGGCATTGAGGGCTACATTTATTACCTTTGGACTTTCGGCAATGAAAATGCCTTTCTCCGACTCAATGCGATTGCGCAATTGAGCCTCGGTGAGTGTCGCAAAGATTTCCACTCCAGGGTGTTGTAAAGAGGTGATTTCGATGATTGCCATTCTTTGAAATTTTCTACAAAGTAAGCAAAAAAAGATTTTTTGAGCAAAATAGAGGTGTCTTGGATAGAAGAATGTCATTATTTGAAATGAAAATGGTGCAAAATGTTAGTATTTTTGATAAGGTTATAGTTATAATTGCTATATTTGCAATTTAAAAACGATAAAATGAAAATTACAATATTACAACGAGATATAGTGTGGGCATCTCCTGCAGAGAATGTGCGCAGAGCTGATGAGGCGATATCACGCAATCCCGGAGCTGAAATATATGTATTACCCGAAATGTTTTCTACCGGTTTTTGTACTAATCCGGAGGGAATAGCTGAAAGTATTGATAGCGCGACATTGCAGTGGATGAAACAGAAATCGGCTGAAATTAATGCGGCGATAGCCGGTAGCGTAGCTGTAACAAGTGAAGGGCGATATTATAATCGTTTCTATTTTGTAAAACCCGATGGCAGTGTCGCCTATTATGATAAAAAACACTTGTTTACTTATGGCGGAGAACACCTTCGTTTCACTCCCGGAGAGAAACGGGTAGTGGTAGAATTCAGGGGAGTGCGCATCCTGCTTGAAGTGTGCTATGACTTGCGTTTTCCGGTATGGTCACGCAATCGTGGAGACTATGACATGATTTTATATGTTGCGAGTTGGCCGACACCTCGTGTCGCAGCATGGAGCGCTTTGTTGGTTGCTCGTGCCATCGAAAACCAATGCTATGTAGCAGGAGTAAATCGTGTGGGTACTGACCCCTCGTGTGAATACAGTGGCGGTAGTGTTGTGATTGATCCTTATGGACGAAAAATTGCATCGTGCAACGATGGCGAAGAGTGTGAAGCGACAGCCGAAATAGATATGGAGGCTTTAGAGGCGTTTCGCAAGAAATTCCCTGTGTTAAATGATGCTGATAAGATGTTTTTACCTCAATAGAATTATAGATGAAAATATTTAGTGAAGAGTTGGTGGAGAAAGCCGTTAAGGATTTACATGTGGCTGATCTCTCGAAAGCAACAATAGGTGAAGTTTTACTTGTAGCTCAATATCTTGAAAAAGAAACCGGAATTCCATTTATCCGCATGGATCAAGGGTCTCCAGGCTTGCCGGTAAACCAAATGGGTGTTGAAGCTGAAAAAGCGGCTCTTGATAGAGGCGTTGGCTCTCAATATCCAGCAGCTGCCGGAGTGCCTGAACTGAAACAAGAGGCATCACGTTTTGTAAAAGCGTTTTTAG
>JAFXGB010000046.1 GCA_017520235.1 Muribaculaceae bacterium
TAAAGATGTCAAAAGCAATTCCTTTATGATATAGATAATCGATTATATCCCATACAATCGGTTTAGAGAATGGGTCTCCTCCAGATAAACACACCTTATAACAACCCAACGAATCAAGTTCATCTATAAGACTTTTATAGTCATCTATAGACATTTCATTGGGAATGTGTCTCCCACAAACCTCATTATCATTTCTTGTTGCACCAATGTTATAACAATGAATACATTTAGCACTGCAATTATATGTCAATTCAAGCATTACAGATGATATTTGAGTATCGGGATTGAGATACTTGTTATATTCAACTTCCGCTGTTTGAAAGTCTATAATCTGTTCTGTCTTTATATTGCTTAAATTGTAATGGGGAGATTCCTCTTTTGCTATTTTGCTCCAGCCCTTGCGAAGTGTAGATATATCCTCTTTGTTATAATGTTTTATAGCAACGAGACCAACATTTACCAATGATTGTTCAAAGAAGTCTATAATGCTTTCTATGGGGACCGATGTGTTTTCTGAAATGGCATTAAGGTCTATTTGTTCGTTTCGTCCACACTTTAATATTTCTCCAATAACCTTTGCTGAATATGATTCAAAGAAGAATGATTTACCCTCTATAAGGTTATACATCAATGCCACGTCTGCTATAGCATTGAATCTGCCACATGTCCATTCAGGACGATAGTAAAATATTATCTCGGAGATATTTCTTGAATTCATAATGCAATTGGTGATTAGTCAATTTTAATGCTGCAATGATTTGTTGTGATTTATGCTTATATTCTTTATCCGAAAATTCATGAAATTTTGTCAATATTTTCGCTTTGTCAGATTCCGGTAATTTATGGACAAAATCCATAGCTGTGTAGTATAAGCGTTCTTCAAAAGTTACTATTTTAGCCATATTAAGGAAAGATAAACCACATAATACCCCAGATTAAAATACAGATGAACAAACGAAGTAGTATGTAGCCCCTCTCATTGAAGTTAAATATCGTTTGTAAAAAATCGCACAATTTTCCAGCGCATTTCCAACAAATCAAATAAGAAACGGCACCTACAATAATGCTTATTGCAATTTGCCACCATTCTAAATTTTCCATAATTTTGACCAATAAGCCCCATTAAGCTTAATTTTGTGTCGCGGTGTGGCTCCCCCGGCGACGTTTATCTTTGTAAAGGCTTCAGGGCATAAAAAGAAAGTGTGAGCCACAAAACTTATTCCATAGATGGCTCTGGACTGCCTGACGACGAATAAGTAAAACAACTCACACCTTTAGGGATATATGTTGGAATACATATATGCAACCAAAGGAAGAGCGTCCTGACTTGCTTCCGTTCGTCAAAGAATTGTCCAGATTCTCTATGCGGAAATAAGCATACGCTTCCTCAATATGTCATGTTGCTCATGGCAACGCTACAAAGTTAAAAAATATTTCTTTAACTTGCATGATGTGAGTTGTTTTTTCTTATTTTCGCTATTTTTATTATTTTTTTGTTTTTGCACAAAATTAGTTAATCGTGTTGAAATAGCCGCTGTACAATTTGTACAATCGTTATTTTGAGGCGAGGTATTGGTGGATTTCGGGGGTGATGCCGATCTCAAATGGGGTGGGCGAGTAACCGAAGTCTTGGCGAGCGTTGTCGTGAGAATAAGTGCGTGGCTCGCACAAGCGTTGCACCTTTTCGCGGTAGTCCTTCCGTCCAAATGTCAAGCAATACACCATCCATGCTCCGGCATAGGCAATGGATAACGGGCAGTTGATGAAACGCACTCGTTTGCCAAGTTTTTTCCCGATGAGCGAGAGCATGTCGCGCAGCATGATGGGACTATGTCCCGATAGAATATAGTCCTTGTTGGCTGTCGTTGTTTCATTTAGCAAGATTGCGAGATAGGCATTGGCAAGGTCGGTGTAATGCACCGGTTGCAAGGCATATCGGGCGCCATTCACGACAGGCATCAACGGCAGTCGGTCAACCATTCTTATAAACGTGATGATGTTGCCATCGTGGATATTGCCATATATCATAGTTGGTCGGCAAATGGTCAGCAAGATATTATTCTCGCGACATATCGCATATACATAATCATCAATCTGCCGATATCCTTCTCCGGCGGATTTGTAGCGCGAGTATATGCCGGTGGTGTGTATCATGATGAGTCGGCGCACACCGCAATGAGCAGCTGCATCGACCACCTCACGCGAAAAATGGATGCCGGCAATGTGAACGAGAGTATCGACATCTTTTAGGCTCTCTTTCAGAAACTCCACATCGGAGCAGTCTCCGCGACAAATCTCTATAGAAGGGATGAGTGATTGAAGCGTAGCGGTGTCGGCCATTGGTCGCACCAATGCCCTAATGCCATCGGGAAACATCGCCTGTATAGTCTCGATGTTTTCAGAAACCAGTCGGGCAAACTGCCCTCCCGACTTCCTCCCTGTCGCTCCTGTTATCGCAAGAAGTTTTTTCATTGTTTATTTGGTTGATAAAAGTTGAGCCTTTTTGTGTGCGTAGTCAATAAATATCTGTGATACTAAGTCGGTATCGGTATATAGCCGAGAGTCGGAATAACAAAGGTAAACGATGACACGTTCGATGTCATGTCCGGTCAAAGCTATGGTTTTAGCATCTATGTCAGGATATTTCTTCGCTATTGTTTCTTTGTTGCGCTCAATAAAATCTCGCAGTGCAAAGTTTAGCCTGATGCCAAGTCGTTGTGAGGTATCGGTTTTGAGATATTCGGTGCGAAGCGAGTCAAACAACTGGTATTGTCGGTCGTACCATTCCTTTTTTAATTCGTAGTAACCTTTTATTGCAACAAACATGCCCATATCTTCCTCTGCTTTATACAACTTTTTGGCAGGAGGCAATTCGTTAGGGCTGTCCGGGATAGGTGCAGTTGTTGTAGGAGAGGTAGGTGTAGAATGATCGTTTGCGGTGGTGATAGTTTCTATTGGACGGTTAGACTGTTCAACCTCAATAATAGAGCTATCCACAGAAATCGTTTCATTTGATTCTATCGCTTGTGTATTACTGAGGTTGTTATATGTTATAATTCCACCAATTGCTATTGCAAATAGTATTGCAAAAACGATTGATAGTATTGTTGTTAAGCGATGTTTGGGTGTTAATAATTCTTGAACTTGTGCAATTGAATAGGGGCGGTCGGCAGGGTCGGGTGCTGTGCATGAGGATATGAGACGTACGTAGCGTGAGGGGATTTTAATTTCTGTACATTCAAAAATGTATTCAATAATGCGCCCTATTGTATAAATATCTGTGCGACAATCCACTTTTGCATCTGACGACAATTGTTCAGGAGCTGCAAATCGTGGGGTACGCCCAGGAGTGGAGTCAAAGCAATCATTCAGTGCAAATCCTAAATCTATAATTTTTACCGATTTATCTATGTCGGTAATCATCAGATTGTCGGGTTTTAAATCAAGATGTATGATTTGTCGGCTATGGAGATATTGTATAGCATCGGTTAGTTGGGCAACAAATCGGTCAATGTTTTTTGTGGATTTAAAATAATTGGGGTTTTCGGAAATAAATTGTGTCAGAGTAGAGCCTTCAATCCATTCGCTGAAAATGCCGAATGTATCGTTGTCAAAATGAGCGTATTTTACGATTCCAGGGTGGTCAAGATTAAACCCCAACTCAAATTCTTTTATAAACGCATCTTGCAGACGTGTGTCATGAATATTGTGAGGACGCTTTAGAAAGTGTAATTTGCCATATATGCGCACCTTAAATGTGTCGCACGTGGCTCCGGGAGTAGAAAGTTGTGCTACTTCGGCATATTTTATTGATGAAATTGTATTGATATTGTTGCTTGCAAATTCTGAATTATCCATAGTGCCTATGAGATATGAAAGTCGGTTATTCCATCATGTATTCCTGCTGTGAAAGACCCCATTTGCTGTCCGTCACGCATAACAGCTACAAGCTCAAATGGATGCTTCTTGGCTATTTGGTAGGCTGTTGCGATGTCCCCTTTTTGGAGTTTGCTATTTATACTTTCAGTAACAATAAAATTGCTGTTCCCGAGTGATTTCATTTTAATGATGCGATTGGGGGAGTAGCTGAAGCTTATGATTTTATCGGGTGCAATATCTTTTAGTGATACCATCGTCTTATTGTTGAATGACGATGCTGTTGTATGATCACATGCAACAAATGCGTCCCAATCGTTATATCCCAATCGTTGCGCAATGAGATTGAGGGTAAATGTAGATGGACCGGAGTTTGAACTGATAATACCAAAAGCTCTCTTGATAGTGTTGGCACTGATGAGTTCACCAGTCATTGATTCAATGTCAAGTGCAAATCGTGTGCAGTCGGTTGCCGAACGCAACTTGTGTCCTGCTTCAATTTCAATACGTTGTATAATATCTTCATCGAGTTTCATAAAGACAAAGATACAAAATTATGTATGACTACAAGTTTTATTAGGGGCATTAACTATGGAATCAGGAGAAAAATAGAATTGTGAGATTATATAGCGATGAATCAAAACGCAAAGGAGACAAAAGTATTTCATTTTGTCTCCTTCGTTGATTTTCAATGAGTTATACTCAATTAATATTCATCTTCGTTAAAGAAGAAGTCTTCTTTTGATGGATAGTCGGGCCAGATGTCTTCGATACATTCGTAGATGTCGCCTTCGTCTTCCATTTCTTGAAGGTTTTCAATTACTTCGAGTGGCGCTCCTGAACGCATTGCATAGTCAATGAGTTCTTCTTTGGTTGCAGGCCATGGCGCGTCTTCAAGTTTTGATGCTAATTCCAAAGTCCAATACATAATGATAGATATTATTTAGAATAGGATTTAATTATTATTTCTTTAAATTTTCCGCAAAAGTAGTCAATTTCCCTATACTAACAATCTTTATTCCAAAATATTTCATCGGTATTGCTATTTATATTGCATAAACGAGCAAAAACAAATAGGAAATCGCTTAAGCGGTTGATGAATTTCAGTACTGTGGTGTCAACAAAGGAGGTGTCGGCAAGGTCGATGATGCGACGTTCGGCACGTCGGCACGATGTGCGGCACATGTGGGCGATGGCTGCCGATTGAGTACCTCCGGGCAGAACAAAATTGTTGAGTGGTGGTAGTGCAGCATCAATTTGGTCGATTGCTTGCTCAATGCGAGTGATGTCATCGGTTGATAATCCACGAGCCGGAGTTGTATCATTATTGGGGTTGTCAGTGGCAAGATAAGCACCTATGTTGAACAATTTGTTTTGAATGAATGTGAGCAATGAGCGGTGCTCGGCTGTGATGTCGGGCATTGTGGCAAGTAGCCCAAGAATGGAGTTTAGCTCATCGACAGAGCCGTAGGACTCAATGCGACAATCGTTTTTCTTGACGCGCTTGCCTCCAACGAGTGAGGTGGTGCCGGCATCTCCGGTGCAGGTGTATATGAAACTTTTTTTCATTGTAAGAGGGGGTGTTTTATGAGATGAGAGATTGTAGGATTTCGCAACATTCGTTGGCCGATGCAACGATTTTCATTCTTTGCATACAAGATGGGTGCATGAGGTTGTTGTCAATCATTGTGTGCAGTTGGGTAATGGTGTTGTCAAACAAGCCGTCTTGGTTGACAATGATGATTGTTTTTCGGGTGTCATTGGTAAATGCCAATGTCGCAAGTGTTGACATCCATTCGTCGAGGGTACCATATCCTCCGGGTAGAACGATGAATACATCGCCAAGCTCAATGAGACGCGCTTTGCGCTCGCTGAGGTCAGCAACATATATGCTCTCGTCATTGTGGGGATATTCCATCGCTTTGCGGTCGATGGGAACGATGCCAATAGCTCGTCCGCCGGCATTGCGAGTTTCGGTAGCTGCTATTTTCATCAGTCCCAAGTCGATGCCTCCATAGACGAGAGTAGCGTTGTGAGAGCCTATCCATTGCCCGATTGAGGCAGCAGTGGTTTTATATTCCTGAGAAATATTCTCCTTTGAAGAACAATAAATTACAACATTCATAACAGTTACAAAGATAGAAATTTATTTTATTTCGATGGCGGGGTTGACGAAATAAAGTCGATGGGTGGCACGAGTGGTCGCGGTGTATAGCCATCGGTAGAAGTCCATCCCTTGTGCTTCGGTGGGAATGTACCCCATATCGACATAAACGTTGCGCCATTGTCCGCCTTGAGACTTGTGGCAAGTTACGGCATAGGCATATTTTACTTGTAGGGCATTGAAATAGGGGTTGGTGCGTAATGCTCTGATGCGTGCCGACATTGAAGTTTCGGGTGGAAATAGTTCCTGATCGGTGATGCAATGGTGATATAGCTCCTTGAAGCGTTGAGGCTCAAGTGCTGGCGATTCGGAGGTGAGGGTGTCGAGCAGTATTTTGCAATTGAGTTCTATTTCGTGGTCGGGGAGGAGCAATGATACATCGGCAAATCGGAATCCATATTTTCGTTCAGTGCCATATACTCGTGTAACAGTGGCAACATCTCCGTTGGCAATGAAATCAAGACCTTTAACGCTTGCACTCCAGTGGTAATTGTTTTTTGCGACGAGCAAGAGTTCATCGCGAGTGAGTTCCTCCTCTTTATAGAGAATGTTTGCTCGGATAGCATGGTTGAACTGTACGGCGCGTTTGTTGGAGCGAGTGATGAGGATCGTCGCGTCAATACCGTCGGCATCGTAGGAGTCGCTGATGGATTCGGCAAGCAGTTCGCCTGATATGTTATCCACATCTTCAAATCGAGAAGTGAACAACATAGGGGCGGGAAGTGGTTCTACCTTCATCGCTTTGCGCAGGATGGTGGCATTGTAAAGTATCCCAGAGTCAGCCGCTTGGCGCACTGTCTCGGTGAGGGTTACGCGTGTAACACGCAATCCATAGGATCGCAATACATTTACATTCATTGCCGGGCTTTCTTCGCAGCCCACCGGCGGTAACTGTGCTGTATCGCCAAGAAGTATAAGTCGGCATTTGTGTCCCGAATAGACATAGTGGATGAGGTCTTCAAGAAGATTTCCGCCATATTCATTCCCATTTGCGGCGCCAATCATTGATGCTTCATCGACGATAAAGACGGTGTATTTATGCTTATTTTCGGTAACACCACCAAATATTCCTGATGTGTCGCCAATGTCGGGTGCTTTGTAGATTTTGCGGTGAATGGTGTAGGCGGTGTGTCGAGCAAAGGCGGCAAACACTTTTGCGGCACGTCCTGTGGGGGCTAATAGGACTGATGTGATGCCTATTTCGCCAAGTGTTTTTACAAGAGAGCCGGTAAGGGAAGTTTTTCCCGTACCGGCATATCCGTTAAGCAGAAAGACAGGATTGTCATCGGCTGAAGAGACACAAAATCGGGCAAGGGCAGCTATCAATTGTACCTGTTGATCGTTTGGATCATATGGCAAATTGAGCATTATGCGTGTTGCCAATTCCCTTGCGTCCATCAGTCCCTTATTTTAAAGACCATTCAAATCCGTCTTTGGTGTCTTTAATGTTAAATCCTATTTCAGAGAGGCGGTTGCGGATTAGGTCGCTTGTAGCCCAATCTTTTTTAGATTTTGCTTCAGAGCGAATTTGGAGCAATAAGTCAACTGCATCTTCAAATGGGCGGAGTGCATCTCCTGAACCTGTTCCTGCAACTATCTCTGTGCGTATGCCGAGAATTTCAACAAGGAATGTGTTAAACAATTTTTTCAATGTATCAATATCTTGAGCCGTAGCGGTGGCATTGCCGTCATTAACTTGATTAATTAAGCGGCAAGCATCAAATAGGTGAGAGATAACGATAGATGTGTTCAAGTCGTCATCTAGAGCTTCGTAGCATTTTGTTTCAAATCCAGAAACGTCAATTGTAGATGCTTCTGATGCTTTTAGCTCTTGCAAGCGTTTCCATCCGTCGAGCATGCGTTGCAATGCTTTCTCTGCAGCTTGCAATGCTTCGTTGCTGAAGTCAAGAGTGCTGCGGTATTGAGCTTGGAGAATGAAGAAACGGATGGTCATTGGCGAATAGGCTTGAGTCAACAGTTTGTGTGAGCCTGTGAAAAATTCGTCAAGAGTGATGAAATTGCCAAGCGATTTACCCATCTTCTGCCCGTTGATGGTAATCATGTTGTTGTGCATCCAGTAGTGTACTGATTCGTGTCCGTTATGGGCTACTGATTGTGCTATTTCGCATTCGTGGTGAGGGAACATCAGGTCCATACCTCCTCCATGAATGTCAAATTTCTCTCCAAGGTATTTTTCTCCCATAGTCGAACATTCAAGATGCCATCCGGGGAATCCTTCGCTCCAAGGAGAGGGCCAGTGCATGATGTGTTCGGGAGCAGCTTTCTTCCATAGCGCAAAGTCGGCAGGATTACGTTTCTCTTGTTGGCCATCGAGAGCGCGAGTTGTAGATAGCAATTCGTCGATGTTGCGACCAGAGAGTTTGCCGTAGTTGAAATCTTTGTTGAACTTGGGAACATCGAAATACACCGAGCCTTCGCTGATGTAGGCATATCCGCTATCAAGAATTTTCTTGATATACTCAATTTGTTCAATGATGTGTCCTGACGCATGAGGCTCGATTGAAGGAGGCAATACGTTTAATTCCTCCATCGCTTTGTGGTAGCGGTTGAGGTAGAATTGAACTACTTCCATAGGCTCAAGCTGTTCAAGACGAGCTTTCTTTGCGATTTTGTCTTCTCCGTCGTCGGCATCATGCTCGAGGTGTCCCACATCGGTGATGTTGCGCACATATCTCACCTTATAGCCAAGGTGAGTGAGATAGCGATAAAGGATGTCGAAAGTGATTGCAGGACGAGCATGTCCGAGGTGTCCGTCACCATAAACTGTGGGGCCGCACACATACATTCCCACGCGACCTTCGTGTAGTGGTTTGAAGATTTCTTTAGTGCGCGAGAGAGAGTTGTATATTGCGAGATTATTCTTAATCATATCGTTCAATTTTTATTGTTTAAGCATTGCCACCCATGATGAATGGATTGGGTATTTCGCCATTGCCACCATTGTTGTTGGGGTTGTTTATGGGCATTTTGTATTTGATTTCGCCAAAGATTGATTCATATTTTTGGATATTGTCGCGAAGTGCAAACAATAGATTTTTAGCATTTTCAGGAGTCATAATAATGCGACTTTGCACCTTAGCCTGTGGCATATTAGGGGCAACAGTAATGAAATCAACAAAGAAATCATTGGCAGAGTGTGATATTATAGCCAAATTAGAGTAATGACCATTAGCCACTTCAGGAGGAAGCTCGATTTTTATTTCGTTTTTTTTGTTATTATTTTCCATTATTCAACGGGTTTAATATTTATTATTTTGAGAAAGTATAAGTTTCTGTTTTAAGATTTGAGTCATTGATGTGAATTATTACTCCCTTGCAGTTTTCAGAGTTCCATATTGGAGAGATGTCAAAAGAAGCATATGCTCGGCGAGTAAAGTTGTTAGGTGCATCAAGCAAATTGTGTACCAAATATAAATGAGGGTATTCGTCATTGCGAGTAGCATAATCCATTGTCAGGCTGAAATCGCGTTCCTCTGTAGAATGATCAACTCTGATGTACATATTGATATATTTTCCTGAACGCCACATACTGTTTAAGAAAACGGCATCGGCATCCCATCCTGCGAGTTCCTCCATTGTTGCAATGCGCAATGTGTCTTGATTGACAGGAGTAACGGAGATGAGAGATATGTTCCCTGAAGTGTAGGGTTGCCCCAATTCGGGGTAATAGCCTATCAGCATGCGGTCATATTGTTTTACGTTATTGCCTCCAATATTAACTCCTTTAGCAAAAAGGTTGATTAGCGGAGAGTCATCGCGACGTTGGAATGAAAAAGATGCACCGTCGGCAGAGTTCCCTTCAAACGTTACAATATCATATAGTGCGATTTGCTCACTGTATGGCTCGTCTTTGCTACAAGCAGCTAATAGCATTGAGGCGATTATCAAGAAAAATAAATGTTTTAAAGCCGTTTTAATCATGGACTTATCTATTTTGTAATGAAAAAATGTCGGTAATTAATCCATCACGCATGTGAATGATGCGATCGGTGTCCGCTGCAAGGGATTCGTCGTGAGTAACGATGATGAATGTTTGTCCCATGTCGCGACGTAGGTTGAAAAACAAGCGATGAAGCTCGTTGCGATTTTGAGTGTCGAGGCTTCCTGATGGCTCATCGGCAAGGATGACTTTGGGCGAATTTATTAAAGCCCTTGCCACCGCTGCACGTTGACGCTCTCCACCTGAAAGTTGCGCCGGTCTGTGATTTATGCGCTCGGCAATCCCAAGATAATCAATCAATTCTTTTGCTCGGTTGAATGCAGTCGTGCGAGATATCCCGCCAATTAAAGCTGGCATTGCTACATTTTCAATAACAGAAAACTCAGGTAATAGCTGATGAAATTGAAAGACAAATCCGATATTTTTATTGCGAAACTGTGCAAGTTGGTTGTCTTTATAGAACATGATATCCTCTCCGTCATAGAGAACTTTGCCAGCGTCGGGGCGGTCAAGAGTACCGATAATTTGAAGCAGAGTTGTTTTCCCCGCTCCACTTGGACCTACAATAGAAACTATCTCGCCTTTGTTTATCTCAAGGTCTATGCCTTTGAGGACTTTTAGCGAGTCATAGTTCTTTTCTATGCCTGTTATGGTTATCATATCTTTTGCCCTGTCAATCTGTTAATTACATGGGCTGCGAGCATGATGCCAAATGTGGCAGGTAGCCATGCAACAGTCCCGAAACTTGAAATTTTGTTTTGTATTTCATTGGTCATTATCAACGATGACTTGCGAGCTTGCTCTGAGCTGAACACAACTTTAAGCCCACGCGTGATACCTTGCTCTTTGAGTCGCTGTCTCACCACGCGAGCGAGGCCATCATGGAACGTATCGGCAATATCGGCATATTGCACCTTTGTGGGGTCAATGCGTCCACCGGCACCCATCGATGATATTATTTTTATCTTGCGTTGGAGACATTGCTTGATGAGTTCGATTTTCGGTGCGATTGAATCAATAGCATCGATTACAAAGTCGGGGGTAAATGTCTCTAACATTTCCGACACATCGTTGACTGCGATGAAACGATTGATGGCATTAACCTTGCAATTGGGGTTTATATCCTTGATGCGTTGTTTCATTACATCAACTTTGCTCATCTCGATTGTTGACATCAGTGCCGGTAGCTGGCGATTGAGATTGCTTGGCGCTACAACATCGCCATCAATAATGGTGAGTGTTCCCACTCCACTGCGAGCAAGCATTTCAACGGCATAACTACCCACTCCGCCAACGCCCACTACCATCACATGCTTCTCTGTAAGCATGTTTATGGCATCTTCCCCGAGAAGAAGAGCAGTGCGTTGATTATATGGAGTTATGCCCATTTTTTTTTGAGTTTATAGTATCAAAAAGCGAAGTTACGCAAATTTCTGTACTTCATCAAGCGATAACCGCTAATTATAGTTTAACTGACTCAAAATACTCAAATAAATGCCGATAATGGTAACGAAAAAAGGCGTGTTACGAGTAACACACCTTTCGTAGCCCATAGGAGAATCGAACTCCTCTTTCAAGAATGAAAATCTTGCGTCCTAACCGATAGACGAATGGGCCCTAATATCTTCTTTTAAGAGATACCTAATTAAGCGGCAAGCTTGCTAATGTGGTGAGCGAGTTTGCTCTTAAGATTAGCAGCTTTGTTTTTAGAGATTGCCTTTTTGCTTGCAAGACGATCTAGCATAGCACACACTGTTTTGAATGCTGCTTGAGCTTCTGCTTGGTTAGTCATTTTGCGGATGCGACGAACGGCATTACGAGCTGTTTTAGCATAATAACGGTTGCGAAGTCTTCTTGACTCTGTTTGGCGAATTCTCTTTAGAGCTGATTTATGATTTGCCATTATAAAAAATCTTTAATCTTAATTATTATGTTTTACTTAGTAGCCCATAGGAGAATCGAACTCCTCTTTCAAGAATGAAAATCTTGCGTCCTAACCGATAGACGAATGGGCCATTTGGCTTAAAAGCGATTGCAAAGGTACGCACATTTTTTTAATCTCACAAATATTTTTGAAAAAAATAGCCTATTTCTTCATTTTTGTACGCTTTTTATAGGTTGATAAATAGCGACTAAAAGTGTTGTGTTACTGTTTTTTGCTATTACGATTGAGTCTATTATATGATACTTGATAGATGACGCTAACTTTGCGCCCGAGACAATCGTAGGTGTTCATCACTTTATGGCCGTCGGTATAGGTGATCGTTTCCGGCAAATTTAAACTATTATATCCTATTTTGGAAATTTTACGGTTTAAATCTCGAGTCATTATATCAATTTAATTATCCAATGGAACCGTCATGTTGTTATATAGAGTTTTTACATCATCATTAATCGTATCATAATTTGACGCATAATATTTCAAAATACCATTTAGATAAACTGCAATAAAAGCAGTATCAGGAGTTATTGTATTATAAGAATTTTCCCACTGGTTTCTATTCTGTAAAGCATTTTTTATTTCTGACATCTCATTAGAATCCATATTACACGATCGGTCAGTACATTTATAAACAATATAATAATTGTCTTCTTGTCGAGGAGATAAATTACCTTTTAATTTGCGCTCTTTATGTATGTTACACCCAACAGAATCCATTTGATATATATTTAAAATCCCATTAGATTTATGCAATATGGTTACATTATGGCTGATTGGCTTCCATCGGAGATGTGTGGGGGGATATATGTTGGTCTGTTGAGCACATAAAATACCACAGACACCAATTATCAAAAATATTAAATATACGATGCGTTTCATCTTAGAATAAATTAAACTTGTTTTCTATCCGTTTTGTTAATATCCCAATTAACTTCTTGGGATTTTCTATAATTTCACCATAGGGAATTCCTTCTATTTCAGACGTTTCTACTGAATATTCAAAATAAAAATCAGAAAGTTTGAAAAACAGTATTCCATCTAAGTAGATAAAATATTGAAATCCCGATATTACCCTATCCTCGTCTATAAAATACAATGATTTTTCTTCTCGCAATAATTTATTTAACTCTGAGATTTCTTCTTGGTTTAGTCTATACGACTCCTCAAGATAGTAATCAGAAATATCGTTAAATGTATTATTATCCCAATAATTACACATATAATCCGTTTGTCCTACACTCATTCTTAATAATCCTGTATTATCAACATGAATTACTACCACGTAATTAGGCGCCCAATCATATCTATAATTAAGTACTAATGTAATTTCCTTACTTATTGTATTGGAATCCATTGCCTTAATTTGTATAAATATTAAATTACATAAAATAACTAATATTATATTTTTCATAAACTACTTTTTTTAGTTCTTTCCTTTATACAACACTCTTTGTCGCAATCCATGTTCTTTTCTTAATTTATTTTCAGTATATTTTGATAAGTTTTAACATGTATGGGCTTTCTATTTTGGAACAATCATATATACAAATGCCATAAGTTTTTTATCTGTATAAGGAATATCAACTGTTACTTCTCTTACTTTTTGTTTACTTGCTTTAGAATACCAATATCTCACATCGTTAATTTGCTGAAGAACAAAAGGTATAACACTATCATTAGTACTATATGTTATCTCGTTCAGTTTAGCAGAGTATTGATGCGAAGATCGAGGATATTTGCAATGAAATATATCCATCTTTATTGTTGCAATAGTATCATTCAGCACTTCTATCAGTGCAAGAATTCTGATTGTATCATGTACACATGGATCAAAAACACCAAATCTTGCGTTATACAAATATTTATCAATATTAACTTCTTTTACAGAGGTATAAATATCTTCAGTATTCACTTCAAATAGACCTTTTTTAGCAAAAATATTAGAGAATAATATAATTAATCCTATAAACAGCAACAATCTTTTCATCTTAATATCTTATTTTTATTGAATAATATTTTAATAGTGATTTTTTATTTGTTAGTATTATAAATTTAGGATACATCACCTGCTCTAAATAATCGTACTAATAAAATAACTACTCCTATATTACATGTTATTAGCAATGATGCCAATAAATGCCCTCCCTGGTATCCAAAAAATAAGATTAATAGTATAGTCCCAAATGCAAAGAATAAAGTGTGCAATATAAGATTAGTGGCACTAACTATTATACTAAATAAATTATCATAGATTAATACTATTCCAGCAAACGCACATATTGCGCCATCTATCAAAGCGTATAATCCAAATCCGGAAGTTGAAAAAATTATGAAAGCACCTTGAATTATACAATACCATAAGATAACTCGTCTCAATATCTTGCTATTTTTTAAATATTTCATATCCATTTAAATTATTATTTTTTATTGCTTGATATGCTGCAGAAGGTAAATATGGTAACGACCTTTTGAGGGTTAATTGGGTTGAATTTGCTCCAACTCTAATTTGAACAAGATTAGATTTTGAATCAATACCGCCCTTCTCCAAACTTCTCTGCACAGCAGTTGCACAATGATTTGGGGCAAAGATATTTAGCGAATATTTATCGTTTTTCCCTATAGACTCAAATTCTTCTTTTATTGTTTTGTCTTGATTTGAAGATGTTGGTATTAAATATGCTTTTGTATAATTATAATTTGCAATATCTTTATCGTCTTTTTCTCCTTCTTGGTTATAACTTGAGTTCAAGAATGCTTGGGGACTATCAAATGTTTTCTCACCCAAATCATTAAATGGTCTTCCTCCTACATGAGAACCGAAACTAAAGCAATCTGCTCCATTTATTGAAAAATAAGCCCATTTGCCATCTTGATTTTGTATTAACATTGCTAAATGCTCTCCTGAAATAATCAATACGGCAATGCTGTCACCATTGATATCGATATTGTTTATCGGATTGCCGGCACAGTAGAGGTAGGGGGAAAGGTTGTAGTATTTTTCGCAATAGCGGTCGATGGTGGTGAAGCGTCCGATAGGATAGTCCATCCA
>JAFXGB010000047.1 GCA_017520235.1 Muribaculaceae bacterium
GTCCGCCATGGGGTTCTACCGCCATGAATTCTGCTACAACATTCTGTGAGGGCAGATACATCGATTGCGTAACTGAGATATCGGCAATGCAATTTAGCATTGCATAAAACATCATTATTACAATTATCGTGCGTCTCATGGTTAATCCTTTTCCACAAATATAGCGATTTATTCGTTATTTCAACAATTATTTAGATAACAACAAGACGGAATTGCACCAAAATTCCTATTTTTTGGTGATAATGTGGGGATTATTCATTAAATTTGCAGATATTTGATAAATTGCATAAACTATGAACGTACTCGAACTTAGTGAACAAGAGATAGTGCGCCGAGGTAGTCTCGAAGAAATGCGCAAAATGGGAATCGATCCATATCCCGCAGCAGAATATAAAGTAACCGGTTATACCGACGAAATAAAAACAACTTTCAGTGACGACGCTCCACAACGCCAAGTGAGCATCGCCGGTCGCATCATGAGCCGTCGCATCATGGGCAAGGCTTCGTTCATCGAAATTCAAGATGCTCGCGGTCGTATTCAAGTTTACATCAGTCGTGACGACCTTTGTCCCGATGAAAACAAAGACTTGTATAATGTTGTTTTCAAGAAACTTCTTGACATCGGAGACTTTGTGGGCATTGAGGGTTTTGTGTTCCACACTCAAATGGGTGAAATCACTGTTCACGCTCAATCGCTCACAGTACTTAGCAAGTCATTGCGTCCACTTCCCATCGTGAAGGTAAAAGATGGTGTTACTTATGATGCATTTGACGATCCAGAGTTGCGTTATCGCCGTCGTTATGTTGACCTTGTTGTTAACGATGGCATCAAAGATATTTTCATCAAGCGCACAAAAGTGTTCAACTCTATGCGCCAATATTTCAATGACCATGGCTACATGGAAGTTGAAACTCCTATACTTCAATCAATCCCTGGTGGAGCAGCTGCCCGCCCATTCATTACTCACCACAATGCTCTTGACATTCCATTGTACTTGCGCATTGCCGACGAGCTTTATCTCAAACGCTTGATCGTGGGTGGTTTTGAGGGTGTATATGAATTTTCAAAGAATTTCCGCAACGAGGGTATGGACCGCACCCACAATCCTGAGTTTACTTGTATGGAAATCTATGTTTCTTACAAGGACTACAATTGGATGATGGATTTCACTGAAAAGATGATTGAAAAAATATGTCTTGATGTGAACGGAACTACTGAAGTAAAAGTGGGCGACAATGTTATCAATTTTAAGGCGCCATTCAAACGCGTTACAATGATTGATGCCATCAAGGAATTTACCGGTATCGATATCACCGGCATGGATGACGTTCAATTGCGCGATGTGTGCCGTCAGCTTGACATTGATGTTGATGAAACAATGGGTAAAGGCAAGCTCATTGACGAAATCTTTGGAGAAAAGTGTGAAGGGAACTACATACAACCTACATTCATCATCGACTACCCAATCGAAATGTCGCCACTCACTAAACGCCACCGCAACAATCCTGAATTGACTGAGCGTTTTGAATTGATGGTAAATGGGAAAGAACTTGCCAATGCCTACTCTGAGCTTAATGACCCAATAGATCAATATGAACGTTTCGTTGAACAAATGAAACTTGGCGAAAAGGGTGATGACGAAGCAATGATTATCGACAAAGACTTTATTCGCGCTCTTGAATATGGTATGCCACCTACATCAGGTATGGGCATCGGAATGGACCGCTTGGTAATGTTGATGACAGGCCAAACTACAATTCAAGAAGTGTTGTTCTTCCCACAAATGCGTCCCGAGAAGACACAACGTCGTGACAGCGAAGCTGCATATACAGCCGTTGGCGTGCCATCAGAATGGGTGGCTCCAATGCAAAAAGCCGGCATCTTGACTGTTGAGCAACTTGGCACAGCAGCAGCAGGCAAACTTCATCAAGACCTTTGTGGTGTAAACAAAAAATTCAAACTAGAATTGAAAAATCCAACTATTGACGACGTTAATTCTTGGATTGAAAATGCTAAAAAATAATGAATTTCCCGGGTAAAATAGCAGTGATGGGAGGTGGTAGCTGGGCTACCGCCCTCGCAAAGCTATTGCTTCAAAACTGCGACTCAATCATGTGGTACATGCGTCGCGACGACCGCATCGAGGACTTCAAACGCTTGCGCCACAACCCCACCTACCTTTCAAGCGTAGAGTTTGATATTGAACGTATTGAATTTTCATCAGACATCAACGAGGTGTGTAGCAAAGCAGATACATTGCTCCTCGTAATGCCATCGCCTTATTTCAAGTCACACTTGGCAAAAATCAATGTTGACCTAAGCAACAAATTCATCGTATCGGCGGTAAAAGGTATCGTTCCTGATGAAAACCTAATCATCTCGGAATACATGGTAGAGCACTATGGTATTAAACCCGAAAATATGCTTGTTATTGGCGGACCTTGCCATGCCGAAGAGGTAGCATCGGACAACATGTCTTACCTCACAATAGGCTGCACAAACCTTGAGCATGCAAGCACATTTGCCAAATGTATTTCAGGAAAAGCGATGAGAACAATCACATCGACCGATGTCAAGGGGATTGAATATGCTGCAGTATTGAAAAATGTTTATTCAATTGCTTCAGGTATCGTGCATGGGTTGAAAATAGGCGATAACCTTCTTGCGATGCTTGTCTCAAATGCTATCCTTGAGATGGAACGCTTTGTTAACCATGTTGACTCCACTACTCGCAACATTTGTGACTCGGTATATCTTGGTGATTTATTAGTTACATCCTACTCTCGCCACAGCCGAAACCACAATTTCGGCTCAATGATTGGGCGCGGATATTCCGTAAAAGCAGCGACAATGGAAATGGAGCAAACTGCCGAAGGTTACTACGGCACAAAATGTATTTATGAAATCAATTCTACACATCACCATGTGGTAATGCCCATTCTTGATGGTGTGTATGACATACTTTATAACCGCGTTTCTCCTGCCAAAGCAATCAAAATGATGGCAGAAACGTTTATATAATAATTGAACTACTTTGAACAACAAATAACGATGAAAACTATTAAAGTAAACATCAAAAATGTACTCGGCCCTATCTCTAAAGCCGACATTAATAGTCTCGACGCGGCATCAGCCGACGCGATTGAGAAACTGCACAAAGGCAGTGGACTTGGGAATGATTTCCTCGGCTGGCTTGATCTCCCCTCTCGCACTCCTGCGCAAGAAATAGACGACATAATCGCTACTGCAAACAATCTTCGTGCCAACTGCGATGTAGTGGTTGTGATAGGTATCGGAGGTAGCTATTTAGGGGCCAAAGCAGTTATTGAAGCCTTAAGCGATACATTTGCGTCTTATCGTGGCATTACTCCTCAGGTACTTTTTGCCGGTCAAAACATTGGCGAAGATTACCTATATGAGTTGATGGACTACCTCAAAGGCAAGAAATTTGGCATTGTAGTTATTTCTAAATCAGGGACA
>JAFXGB010000048.1 GCA_017520235.1 Muribaculaceae bacterium
AAGACCAAGAATGCTTGCAGTTTGCATGATATCCATAGTTTTTCCTTCTGACAATCCTTCTTTGATGTCGATAAGAACAACTTCGTCAGCTACACCTGTAGTGACCAATACATTAGCACATGTTGCGCCTACGTTGCCGGCGCCTACGACTGTTACTTTTGACATAATAAATTTATTTTAATCGGTTATAATTTGTTTGTTTTCTGTATTTATATTCTATAACACTACAAATTTAAGCAATTATTTTTTATCCTTCAATCTTTAAATGAAATTTATCTTTAAAAATTAACCATGTTTGTAATTTTGTTTTGAGAGCATAAAAAATGAGAGCATGTGCCCTCATTTTCTTATCTCAATAATTGTTCGATTACATTAGGATATTGGGCGTGCTCAAGCGAGTGTATGCGTGAGGCGAGTGTTTCTGCTGTATCATCAGGCTTGACCGGACAAGAATCTTGAAATATAATTTCCCCTCCATCGACCTCTTCGGTTACATAGTGAATTGTAATACCACTTTCTTTCTCTCCGGCAGAGATTACAGCGTCGTGGACATGGTGTCCCCACATTCCAGGGCCTCCATATTTAGGGAGCAAAGAAGGGTGTATGTTGATAATGCGAGCTTTGAAAGCGTTGATTAAAGGGGTTTCTATCATACATAAAAAACCGGCGAGGACAATTAGGTCTATGTCGTTTTTTTGTAGTGTAGAGAGGATTTTAGAGCAATCTTTCCACTCATCTTTTGAAAAAGTGAGAGTTGGAATTCCTAATGCTTTTATGCGATCATGCACACCGGCTTTTTGCCTGTTTGACAACACGATTTTAACGCACGCGATATCACTATTTTTAAAATATTTGGCAATAGCTTCGGCATTAGAGCCATCCCCTGAGGCAAATATTGCAATATTTTTCATTTAAAAAATGGGGATTAGAATTTCTGCATATCAACAAGACGTTTGTAGTAACCGTCTTTGGTTATTAATTCGTCATGGGTGCCTCTTTCAACGATGCGCCCTTCGTGCATAACGCAAATCATTGAAGCATTCTTGATTGTGGATAGACGGTGAGCGATAATGAGTGTAGTGCGGTCTTTCATTAAACGATCTAACGCTTCTTGAACAAGGTGTTCGCTTTCAGAGTCAAGTGCCGATGTTGCTTCATCAAGAATCAATATCGGTGGATTTTTTAGAATTGCACGAGCAATGGACAAGCGTTGGCGTTGTCCTCCTGAAAGTTTGCACCCACGATCTCCGATATTGGTATCATATCCGTTCTCTGAAGTCTCGATAAACTCATGAGCATTAGCAATTTTAGCTGCTTCGATGACTTGTTCCATTGTAGCATTTTTCACTCCAAATGTGATATTATTGTAGAATGAGTCATTGAACAAGATTGCTTCTTGATTGACATTACCCATCATTGAACGCAGGTCATGAACTCGCAAGTCTCTGACATCGATACCATCAATAGTGATAGAGCCTTTATCTACATCATAGAAACGTGGAATGAGGTCGGCCATTGTTGATTTACCTGAGCCTGATTGCCCTACAAGAGCTACAGTTGAGCCGGCAGGAATATCAAGAGTAACATCGTGGATAACGGTGTTTGTGCCGTAGCTGAAAGTTATATTATTATAGCGAATATCGCCATGCAATTTTGTAATCTCTTTAGGATTTTTAGGATCTTTAATGGGGTTATCGGCATTAAGAATCTTGTCAACGCGTTCCATTGAAGCAAGACCTTTTTGGATAGAATACATTGCTTTAGAAAGGTCTTTGGCGGGATTGATAATGCTATAGAAAATCACCATGTAATAGATGAATGATGCAGCATTGATTGAAGATACTCCATTCAAGATGAGAGCACCACCAAACCATAGCACAATTGCTATAGATACTGTCCCTAAGAATTCACTCATTGGGTGGGCAAGCGATTGACGTCGTGCAACTTTGTTGCTGATGCTGAAAAACACGTTGTTTTCGCGATGGAAACGACTGCGCACTTTGTTTTCGGCATTAAACGCTTTGATGATGCGCAATCCGCCAAGGGTTTCTTCGATGTTTGACATCAATGTACCCCATTGTTGTTGCCCTTCAAATGATTTGCGTTTCAAACGTTTACCTATACGTCCCATTATTACACCTGCTATGGGTAGCAGAATGAGAACAAATATTGTTAATTGCCAACTGATAGCAATCATCATACCCAAGCATACGATAATCATCACAGGATTTTTGAACATCATGTCAAGAGATGCCATGATTGAGTTTTCAATCTCTGCAACGTCGCCACTCATGCGAGCCATGACATCGCCTTTGCGTTCCGATGTGAAGAATGAGATGGGTAGTGTAGTGATTTTGTCATATACATAGTTGCGGATATCGCGCACAATACCTGAACGCATGGGAACAATATAGTATAGACTCAAATAGGTAACGCCTGTTTTCAAGAAAGTCATTACTACCAATAGCGCAGCAAGACCGGCAAGAGCTATTGATGCGCCCCATTGATCAATAGCCACTTGGGTATAATAATAGAAATTGTTTATTACAACATCCTTTAGTGATGCGTCGGCAAGAGACATGTAAACATAGGTCGCCTCTTTGATTTGAAACAACATCTCAAGGATGGGGATAATGATTGCAAACGAGAATAGAGTTAAGAATGCGGCTAAAATATTAAAGATTATATTTAGCGCAAGATATTTTTTATATGGCGGAACAAAGCGCCTTAGGATTTTAAAGAATTCTTTCATAGTGCAAAGATAGACATTAAAACGCACAATACATAATGCTTAAAGTATAATCATCCAATATTTGTACTTGAAAGACAACAACTTTAATGTGTGAATTATTGTTATAAAGAAAATATAATAGTAACTTTACTCTTGGGAAACTAAATTTTAAACATAATAAATATGAAGAAAATTATTTCATCGGTGATACTTGCTATCGGACTATTGGCATTAGGACTATGTGTGAAATCGGGGATAGATAATTTTTCTGCCCAAGATAGAGTGGTAACGGTGAGAGGTCTTGCTGAAAGAGAGGTAAAAGCTAATAAGGTAACATGGCCCATTGTATGCAAAGAGGTGGGTAACGATTTGCCTGCGTTATATACTCGCATCAATAGAACAAATGAAATAATTGTCGGTTTTCTGAAAACCAATGGAATTTTAGATTCTGAAATCGCAATTAATGCACCGGATATTATCGACTTGCAAGCCGAGAGATATTCCAATAATGATCGCCCATTCCGCTACAATGTAACATCGGTTATAACTATTACATCTCAAGAAGTAGATAAGGTGCGCAAATTAATCGATCGTCAAACAGAACTACTTAAGCAAGGGATAGCAATAACAGCAGGGGACTATAATTATCAAATAATGTATGATTACACTGATTTGAATAAGATTAAGCCCGAAATGATTGCCGAAGCTACAAGCAACGCTCGCGAAGCAGCAAATAAGTTTGCTGCAGACTCGGAAAGCGATTTGGGAAAAATAAAAACAGCATCACAAGGACAGTTTTTAATAGAAAATAGAGATCCATATACTCCATATGTCAAAAAAGTAAGAGTCGTTTCAACGATTGTGTATTATTTAGAAGATTGATGAAGGTTTGTTGCTAAATATTTTGAATGCCAAATATGAGTAAATTATTGTAACATTGAATAAAAACATTTAAATTTGCACAGAATTTTCATGGGCATGAAAGGTCTATAGTAATATGACATTTTGAAAAAAAAAGTTTAAGTTAGGATATATATTATTAGATAAACAACCTTAGATATATTGTTATAATTAAACCGAATTAACGCCGAGAGGCCTGTTTTAAGAAATTATGGATAACGTAGAAAAGAAACCCAAAAGACCACGCATTGGGGAATTGCGCAGTGTAAATAACGAAGAACAAGATGCGCGTTATGAAAAAGTGAACTATAACCAATTATCA
The DNA here is from genome assembly GCA_017520235.1 of Muribaculaceae bacterium. Lineage (GTDB taxonomy): Bacteria > Bacteroidota > Bacteroidia > Bacteroidales > Muribaculaceae > RGIG4079. The sequence goes on from JAFXGB010000048.1 coordinate 3,954, forward strand.
GATTATGTAGCTTCGGGAGATCAAAGCTATTCTTCAAGTGATTATTCATCAGAACGAAATTATCAACCTCGTCAATATAATCGCCAAGGCGGCTATAGTAACAATCGCCAAGGCGGCTACAATAATCGTCGTCAAGGAGGTTATAACAACAATCGTCAGGGCGGATATGATAATCAAGGGGGCTACAATAATCGTCGTCAAGGAGGATACAACAATAACCGCCAAGGTGGATATGATAACCAAGGCGGCTATAATAATCGTCGTCAAGGAGGTTACAACAACCATCAAGGTGGATATGACAACCAAGGCGGCTATAATAATCGTCACCAAGGAGGTTATAACAACCGTCAAGGGGGATATGACAACCAAGGTGGCTACAATAATAATCGTCGTCAAGGAGGTTATAACAACAATCAAGGCGGATATAACAATAACCGCCGTCAAAAACGCAACAATAATAACGGATTGCCAATGCGAGGCAAGAGCTTTGTGCCACGCCCAAAACGCATTGAGTATGAAATGGAAATTCCGGATCCAAACGAACAAATTCGTCTTAACAAGTTTATGGCCAACGCCGGAATTTGTTCACGTCGCGAGGCTGACGAATATATCCAACAAGGACTTGTTAAAGTTAATGGCGCTGTTGTTACTGAACTCGGAACAAAGATTTCACACAATGATACAGTTGAGTATGATGAAAAGATTGTTACACTTGAAAGCAAATGTTACATTTTGCTCAATAAACCAAAAGATTGCGTAACAACAAGTGATGATCCTAATGGACGTTTGACAGTAATGGACCTTGTTAAGGGTGCATGCAATGAAAGAATTTATCCTGTAGGTCGTCTTGACCGTAATACAACAGGCGTGCTGTTACTCACAAATGATGGTGATCTTGCGTCAAAATTGACTCATCCAAAATATGTGAAGAAGAAAATCTATCATGTGTGGTGCGATAAAGAGATTTCAGAAGATGATATGCAACGCATTGCCGATGGTATAGAACTTGAAGATGGCCCAATCCATGCCGATGCTATCAGCTACGCAACTGAGACAGATCGTGATCAAGCAGGTATTGAAATCCACTCAGGCCGCAACCGCATTGTACGTCGCATATTTGAATCTCTTGGCTATCATGTAACAAAACTTGACCGCGTTTATTTTGCCGGTCTCACAAAGAAAAACTTGCCACGTGGACGTTGGCGCTATCTAACACAAGAAGAAGTTAACTTCTTGAAGATGGGCTCTTTTGAATAATATATTATGAGATAACAAAGGAATAATTAAGATATGAAAAGAACTAAAATAGTTGACATTTTCAACCCTCAATTGATTGGGGCTGAAGTTAGTGTCAAAGGGTGGGTGAGAACTCGTCGTGGAAACAAGCATGTACAGTTTGTCGCTCTTAATGATGGCTCTACAATCAAAAACATTCAAATCGTTTTTGATATGGAGAAATTTACTGAAGAACAACTAAAGCCCATTACAACAGGAGCAAGTATCCATGTAATAGGTCAACTTGTTGAGTCAATGGGTAAAGGTCAATCAGCCGAAATCCAAGCAACATCATTGGAAATCTATGGTACAGCCGACCCCGAAACATATCCATTGCAAAAGAAAGGACACACAATGGAGTTCCTTCGTGAAAAAGCTCACTTGCGTCCTCGTACAAACACATTTGGTGCAGTGTTCCGCATTCGCCACAACATGGCAATCGCTATCCACCAATTCTTCCATGAACATGGATTCTTCTATTTCCACACTCCCATCATCACAGCTTCTGACTGTGAAGGTGCAGGTCAAATGTTCCAAGTGACAACTAAAAACCTCTATGACCTAAAGAAAGATGAGAATGGCTCTATAATCTATGATGATGACTTCTTTGGAAAGCAAGCAAGCTTGACTGTTTCAGGACAGCTTGAAGGAGAGTTGGCTGCTACAGCTCTTGGCTCTATCTACACTTTCGGACCAACTTTCCGCGCTGAAAACTCAAACACTCCTCGCCACTTGGCTGAGTTCTGGATGATTGAGCCTGAAGTTGCTTTTGCCGACCTCAATGACTTGATGGATTTGGAAGAAGAGTTTATTAAATATTGTATCCGTTGGGCTCTTGACAACTGTAAAGATGACCTTGAGTTCCTCAATAATATGATTGACAAAGGCTTGATCGAACGTTTGAATGAGGTTGTAAATACTGAATTTGTGCGTTTGCCTTATACAGAAGGTATCAAGATCCTTGAAGAAGCAGTTGCTGGCGGTAAGAAATTTGAATTCCCTGTATATTGGGGTTGCGACCTTGCCAGCGAACATGAACGCTACCTTGTAGAAGAACACTTCAACAAGCCAGTAATCATGACTGACTATCCTAAGGAAATCAAAGCATTCTACATGAAGCAAAACGAAGATGGTAAGACAGTTCAAGGAACTGACGTATTGTTTCCACAAATTGGTGAAATCATCGGAGGTAGTGTTCGTGAAGAAAGCTATGACAAGTTGATGACACGCATCGAAGAGCTTAATATCCCAATGAAGGATATGTGGTGGTATCTTGACACTCGTCGTTTCGGTACAGTGCCTCATGCAGGCTTTGGCTTGGGCTTCGAACGCTTGTTGTTGTTCGTTACAGGTATGACAAACATTCGTGACGTTATCCCATTCCCACGCACTCCAAACAACGCTGAATTTTAAAATAAAAAAGCAATATAAAATAACACCGCGCATCATTGATGCGCGGTGTTATTTTATTGAGTGTTGTAATTATTTTTGGATGGCGATTTTGTTGACGCGGTTGATGTGTCGGCCCCCTTCAAATGGAGTGTTGAGGAATGCATCAACGATTTCAAGAGCAACAACCGGCTCAATGAAACGAGCAGGCAATACAAGAACATTAGCATCATTGTGTTGGCGTGCAAGTTTGGCAAGTTCTACTGTCCAACAGAGTGCAGCACGAATCCCTTGGTGCTTGTTTAGAGTCATTGAGATACCATTTCCGCTACCACACATAGCGATGCCCGGGTAACATTCTCCACTTTCAACAGCATCGGCACATGGGTGAGCAAAGTCGGGATAGTCACAGCTGTCAGCGCTGTTAGTACCGAAATCAACATACTCAACATCTTGTGCTTCCAAATATCCTTGGATGATGCTTTTTAACTCAAATCCTGCGTGGTCGCTACACATCGCCACTTTCTTGTTCTCTTGAAGTATAGACATAGTTGTAAGTTTTAATTTCTGATTACAAATTTACGAAAAAAGACTATATTTTACTACCTTTACACTCAATAATGGGAAATAAGATAAAAAACATATTTGAAAAGGTGAAATCATGGCTTGCCGGATTGTCATTTCGCACCGGCGTAGTGCTGATTGTTTTCTGCATTGTGTGCTATATAATCTCCTTTGCGCAGATGTTGTTGCCCATTTCAGTGGGGACAAAAGGGGTGTTATGGTTTATATTCTTTGGGTTAGCAAAGACATTCCAATATTCCGGACTTGCCGTACTTGGCACAGCCGGTATCGCCCGTATCAAAAAGTGGTGGCACTCCCGCAAACACAAAGATTAGTTTTTGATGGGGAGGCGTTTCCAAATGAAACGTGGGATTAGTTTCCAGAGGGCAACACCGATAGCCCATTTCCAGTCGATGATGGCAATGCGCTTCTGCTTGAGTATCGCTTTAGTGATGCGAGGAATGGCATATTCAGTGGTCATCGTCATGGGGTAATTTTTTACTCCGTCGAGTAGAGGAGTGCTGATAAATCCCGGACGAATATCGGTAAATCTTATTTTCAGTCCTTGCATGTGGGCAAGTTGTTCAAGAGCGTCGATGTAGATGTATTGATAACGCTTTGATGCGCTATAGCTTGCAGCGACACCTAATCCTTTAGTCCCAGCAACAGATGAGATGACGGCAATGTGTCCCGCTTTCTTCTCTGTCTTGAAATAGTTGAAAGCTGCATCGACGATGCGAGTAAACCCAACGACATTGGTGAGCGTAGTGCGAGTGTCGATGTCGTTTTGCAGGTCAGAATTTTGTTTGCCTATTCCTGAAGCGAGTAACAAGGTATCCATCCCACCGTTGCGATTGATGAGTGAATGCATTTTCTCGGCTGCATCATCGGCAGTAACATCGATGGTTTCGTAGCATATGTTGTCGGGGAACTTTTGGCAAAGTTCTTTAAGCGGTTCTTCGCGACGAGCGGCGATACCCACTTTCCAACCCATTTGTGCAAAATCTTCGGTAATGCCGTAGCCTAATCCCGATGATGCGCCTATGATGATTATCTTCTTCATGGTAAATGCTGTTCTTCGTTATTGTTTTGCTTTTCAGGAAGTTCTTCTTCGGTCTCTATCTCCACAATCTCAGCTTCTTTCTTTTTGAAAGGAATGGTGTACATGATTGAGAATGCGCCAGTGATTGATGAGCCACGAGTGCCATATCCGGGGATATACCATGGCTCTCCATATTTGTTCTTGCTCTCATGCAGAATGGCATGATATTTCAATGCCCAACCCATTGAGATGTTTTGATAGATTTTTACTTTGATACCAAAGGTCAATTCCATAAATCCGACAGTGGATTTTTGTGACGGAATGTTGAAATTTAAGGGCTCTCCCCAATAGCCTGCATTCATAGAGATGTCGTTTAGCTCATAGGAGAATGATGTGAGACCATATTTTAATCCGGCAAGGAACTGGTAGTCAGTAATTTTCTTGTATAAGAAATTGTAGTTCATCCCCACGCGGAAATATGGTGCCATTGAACTTTTGTAGGTGTAGTTTTTGTCCTCAGGAGTGGAATTAGCCGAGCCAAATCCTAACTCGATGATGGGTTTGAATCGGTTGTATAGGCTAAGTTCAGCCCACACTTCTGCTCCGCCATATTTTTGTCCCAAGCAACGCATCACAGGATCCCAAAAGTTGAATCCGAATGTAGCTTCGTGCAATAGGGGGTATTCTATTTTATTTAGGTCTTTTACCTCGGTTGTATCAACAAATTCTTTTCCTGAAACGGTGTCAACCAGCACGATGTTGCCTTGCTCATCTTTGAACTCAACAAGGCGACTTTTGTCTATCTTCTCTACACGCTCTGATTTTTGACCGCTCTGTGGAGTAACCGGTGTGATGCGCCGTTGAGCGGCTATCGTAATAGATATAGCAATAATGCAAATTATGTATAATAGTAGTCGTTTCATTATTCAGCGGGTTCAGATGTGCGGAAATAAATTCTTATGCGCTCGATATCGGTATTTTTGACCATTGAGTCAAGGAGACCCACAGAGTCGATGATGTGCCGGGTGTATTCTACTTTTTTGATGGAGTAGAAATACATTGCTCCACATTCTTCAGAAACGAAGTAGGGGATAGACTCGTAGTCAAATGTGATAGTGTCGTTTAATGCGTCAAAATCAAGCGCTTCTTGATTGTAGTGGATATAAAATGAAGTACTCTCTTTTGATGAGCGGAATGGAAGATATACTTGGGAAACGCCTTGGCCATTGTCAACGATCAATGAATCAGAAGGTGCACCAACCCCACCTATGCTGATTGAGTCAATGGCAATAGCTTTCTTTGTGCTGCTGGTGTAGAATCCTGCAAGGGGTACGCTGTTTTGGTTTTCAAGACAGCCTGTAGAGTTGCATCCGGTAAAAAGTGATGCACCTATGATTGTGAGAATAAATGAAATTAGTATTTTCCCCATTTTATAATATCTTCTATGTTCTTGCGATTTTTTGAGGGTATTGTAGCGTCCATATTGGGATATCCGATAGGAATAATTGCAATGGGCTCAATGTTTTCAGGAATGTTTAGTTGCCCTTTGAGTATGTCAACATCAAAGTTGCATATCCAGCAAGTCCCCAACTCGAGAGATGCGGCAGCAAGGCAAATGTGCTCGATGGCGATAGATAGATCGACATCGGTGTGGTCTTTGCCGTCGCTAGCACGATGCCATGCTTCGTCATGGTTGCCACAGGCAATGATAAATGCGGGTGCTGTTTTCACCCACTCGCGGTCATAGCTCTTGATGACACCTTGGCATAATTCTGGAGTGTCAATAATGATAAACTCCCAAGGCTGGCGATTGCATGCCGATGGCGCTAATTGGGCAGTAGCGATGACCTTTTTGAGCGTGTCGCGCGATACCGGTGTTGCCTGATAGCTACGACAAGAATATCGACTTGTTACAAGGTCGAGAAATTGCTGATATGTGTCTTTGTTGTTCATTCGGCTGTGATTTCCTCCTCAATTTCGTAATCGTTGCGTCGATGAGAATTTCTGACGATGAGTTCTCCCAAAAATCCTGTTAGGAAAAATTGTGCACCGAGTATCATGAGTGTTAGCGACAAATAAAAATATGGAGAGTCGGTAACCAATGAGTAAGGATTTCCGCTGTACATATTATATAATTTTGTTGCTCCAACAACGATGGCTGCAATAAAGCCGAGAATGAACATCAAACTACCCAACAAGCCGAAAAGGTGCATGGGCTTAATGCCAAACTTGGCAGAGAACCACAATGTAGCAAGATCGAGATATCCATTTACAAATCGGTCAAGACCAAATTTTGTTTTGCCATATTTGCGAGCTTGGTGTTGCACAACCTTCTCTCCAATGCGAGTAAACCCTGCATTCTTAGCAAGATAGGGGATATAGCGGTGCATATCTCCATATACTTCGATGCGTTTTACCACTTTTTGGCGATAGGCTTTCAATCCACAGTTGAAATCATGCAGGTTTTTTATGCCGCTGACTTTGCGTGCTGTGGCATTGAATAGTTTTGTTGGGATTGTTTTAGATAGCGGATCGTATCGTTTTTGTTTCCAACCCGACACGAGGTCATATCCATCCTCTTTAATCATGCGATAAAGTTCGGGGATTTCATCGGGGCTATCTTGAAGGTCGGCATCCATTGTGATAACGACATCTCCTTTGGCACGAGCAAAACCAGTGTTCAACGCTGGAGATTTTCCATAGTTGCGACGGAAACACACACCCTTGACATTGCTATTTTTCTCTTTCAATGATTTGATGACCTCCCACGATTCGTCGGTACTGCCATCATTGATGAAAATGATTTCATAGCTAAAGTTGTTGGCTTCCATTACGCGTCTTATCCACGCCTCTAATTCAGGAAGTGATTCTGCTTCATTGTATAAAGGAACAATTACCGATATATCCATTCCGCTATAAGTTTTAGTTGTTGTTTTTTATTTTGCGTGCTTGCACCACTATTGATAGTATCATTGAGAGGATTGAGCCTGTAAACACAGCAAGCCATATCGATTCAATGACGATGTTTATGGGGGTGGGAAGCAAATTCTGTTCAATCATTTTGGTTAGCACCTTGGCAATCTCTTTGCCCTCCTCCCAATCTGTTGCCATATAGACATCGATGAGCGATTGCACTTGAGTTGCGATGAAGTCAGGATTGATCCATTGCATATAAACGAGAGCAACGATGCCGGAGATTAGTGAGCCACAAAAGAATGTTGTTATCCCTTGTACCCACAATGCTGAAAATTGAGTAGTGCCTGAATCGTTAACATAGCTGCGACGAAGGAATCTGTATATGAGAAACGGCACTCCCAATACTAATATCATTGAGAGGAGTCCGGCAAATGGAACTGCCATTGAGAATGCCGAAGCGAAGAACATGATGATGAGGTATATTCCGAAAAATAACCCATCATCAGCACCTCTTTTATATACCGATTTTTGCTTTGTTGCCATTTATTAGTAGCCTGTATAGCTGTGTGGAGATAGACGTTTCAGCTCAGCCTTAACGTCGTCGCTCACATTGAGAGTATCAATAAATGTCGCGATGCTTTCAGCTGTAACGGTTGAGTTCACACGAGTTAGTTCTTTGAGCGTTTCGTAGGGCTTTGGATAACCTTCGCGACGAAGGATTGTTTGGACACCTTCAGCTACTACGTTCCACATTGCATCGAGGTCAGCTCTGATTGCATCTTCGTTGAGAAGAAGTTTGCCCATACCTTTGAGTGTGCTGTGAAGAGCGATGAGCATGTGAGACATTGGAACACCTATGTTGCGAAGAACAGTAGAGTCGGTCAAGTCGCGTTGTAGGCGAGAGATGGGTAGCTTCATTGCCAAGTGGTCAAGGATTGCATTGGCGATGCCGAGGTTACCTTCAGAGTTTTCAAAGTCGATGGGGTTGACTTTGTGAGGCATTGCTGATGACCCCACTTCGCCGGCTTTGATTTTTTGCTTGAAATACTCCATTGATATGTATTGCCACATATCTTTGTCAAGGTCAAGAATTATTGTGTTGATGCGACGCATTGCGTCAAACAATGCTGCAAGGTTGTCGTAGTTTGAGATTTGAGTGGTGTATTCTTCGCGTTGGATACCAAGTTTTTCGCTAAGGAATGAAGCACCAAATTTGCGCCAGTCAATGTTGGGGTATGCAGTGAGGTGAGCATTGAAATTACCTGTAGCACCACCAAATTTACCGCTAATGGGTACAGCATCTAACATAGCCAACTGTTGGCGAAGACGATAAGAGAATACTCTGATCTCTTTGCCAAGACGAGTGGGAGATGCAGGTTGACCATGAGTTTTTGCGAGCATTGGAAGGTCTTGCCATTCATCGGCGCAGCCTTCAAGGTGCTCAATGAGTTGAAGCAATAAAGGACGATATACATCAGCGATAGCCTCTTTTACAGACAAGGGTACTGATGTGTTATTGATGTCTTGAGATGTCAATCCGAAGTGGATGAATTCTTTATATGCTTCAAGTCCAAGGCGGTCAAATTGCTCTTTAATGAAATATTCAACAGCCTTTACGTCGTGGTTAGTTACGCTTTCAATCTCTTTAATGCGATTAGCATCGTTGATAGAGAAGTTTTGATAGATTTCGCGTAATTTTCCGAAAATGTCGCTTGAAATGGCTGAAAGTTGTGGTAATGGTAGCTCGCAGAGTGCAATGAAATATTCGATTTCAACGCGTACACGATACTTGATTAGTGCATATTCTGAAAAATATTCATCAAGTTTTTCACACTTGCCACGATAGCGGCCATCTATTGGAGAAATTGCTGTTAGAGATGTTAATTCCATATTGTATAATTGTATTGTTTAATTCTAATTGATATTAAAATGCAAATTTACAAATATTGAATGACTTAAATGCATCAATAGGGGATAAAATCGTGTTAATATTAAACATTTATACTATATTTGTGGGCAGAATATAGACAATGCGTTATGAAATACTTGGTCGGAATATTTCTTGTTATATTGATACTCTGTTCATGTGAGAGAAAAGTATCGAAAAATATACTCTCCGGAACGGATGTTGATACGATCGCAATGATTGATACGGTTGACACTATAATCGTCGATACTGTAGATGTTGATACGTTGCCACCACACAAGTATTTCCGCGATTCTATCTCAGCACTGAAATTTGTAAAGAGTGAAGAATACAGGAACTCCTACAATGGTAGTATAATCCCGCAGATGATAAAGGATTATTTTCCGTATGCTCAAAAACTTTTGAATAGTAAATATCAACGGTTTATCGTTGTTGATAAATACACGATGAGGGTGATGCTGTTTGATCGCATGGGCCGATTGGAACGGGCTTATAAGATGGCATGCGCGCGCAACTATGGAACAAAGCATGAAAAGGGTGATGAACGCACTCCTGAAGGATTTTTCTCGGTTGAAAATATATATGACAGCACCGATTGGTTGTTTGTTGATGATGACGGCAAAAAGTCAGATATCAAAGGTCAA
>JAFXGB010000049.1 GCA_017520235.1 Muribaculaceae bacterium
GGATCAAACTCTTCGTTGTTGTTTATATTGTCTTTTCTTTTTCTAATAAAAAATTCAAGACAAAACTTCTTTTTTTTATTTGTTTTGCCTTCACAATATATTCAAGTTTTATTCCTGCTCGTTTACGCTTAAAGAATTGACTTGAGCTTGTGCTCTTGTACTACTTTGTCTATTGCAATTATTTCAATGTTCGTTTTTGTTTGTCGCGCCTTTTTGCAGGCGGAAAACTTTGCAAAGGTACAACCTTTTTTATTCACGACAAAATTTTTATCAACTTTTTTTTGAAAATATTTTATCGTCGCTTTCAAGTGAAGCTTCTATTCGCTCCAAACACCCGCCGCTGCGGCTATCCCTCAAAAGCGAGTGCAAAGGTAGCAACTTTTCACGAATCCACAAAACAAATTCTTGACTTTTTTAACACGCATTTCAGTCTTCAATATTTATTTCGCTATGTACTACCACATTATAACGATTATTTTTTTGAGTATTTTTTAATCTTAACTAATATTTGAGATTGGCACATTTTTTATTACTTTCGCACAATAATTAATTACACACTAATTTAATATGAAAAAAGCATTTATACTTATACTCTCACTATACGCATTTTGCGCGAATGCAATCACATTAGAACAAGTAAGATTTCATAATGAGGCATCAGACACAACAAAAATCACAGAGATTTTAGTCGCTATTTCAAAGCAAAATTTCGACAATCCTAATAGTAGGATTAACTATATAGCTCACTCGTTTTTAGGCAAACCTTATGTTGCACACACCTTAGAAAGCGAAGTTGAGATGCTAACAGTAAATATTGACGAAGTAGATTGCACAACTTTTGTAGAAACAGTTATTGCTTTAGCCTATACCGCCGGAGAGGGGCGCTCTTCTTGGAGAGACTTCATTCACAATCTTGAAAAAATCAGATATCGCAGTGGACGATTGGATGGATATAGCTCGCGACTTCATTATATTAGCGATTGGATTATTGACAATAACCATAGAGGAAATATCAAGGAGGTGTCTAATATTTTCCCTTTCTACTCATATCAAGTCAAAACCATTAATTTTATGAGTCAAAACAGAGACAAATATGCCGCACTTAAAGACTCCATAGAATTTGAGAAGATAAAAAATATAGAGATAGGCTATAGAAACCATCGTTTCCCATATATCAAGAAAAGCGATCTGCGTAAAAAGGAGATACAGACTGCATTTAGAGCGGGGGATATCATTGCCCTAACAACAAGGATCAATGGTCTTGATGTAAGTCACCTCGGAATAATAACACTTATCAACAACATTCCTCACCTATTGCATGCATCATCAGTCAAAGGAGAAGTTACCATTGAAAACAAGCCTCTCCACGAAACATTAATGAACAGCCGCCTCAACACTGGCGTTAGGGTTATCCGCCTCAATCAATAATCAAATTAATTATTTATAAACAAAAAGAGGTCGCTAGCGACCTCTTTCTCAATACTATTTACTATAGATTAAGCTTGTGGCATTTTAGTTAGCTTGCCATAACCATATTCAGCTGTTTCACCAAGTTCTTCTTGGATGCGAAGAAGTTGATTATATTTAGCCATACGGTCAGAACGGCTTGCAGAACCAGTCTTGATTTGACCTGCATTTGTAGCAACTGCGATGTCAGCAATTGTAGCATCTTCAGTTTCACCTGAACGGTGAGAGATAACTGCTGTATAACCGTTACGTTGAGCAAGTTCAACTGCGCGAAGAGTTTCAGTAAGTGAACCAATTTGGTTAACCTTTACAAGGATTGAATTAGCGCAACCTGTTTCGATACCTTTCTTAAGGTATTTAACGTTAGTTACGAACAAGTCATCACCTACCAATTGACAACGGTCTCCGATGAGGTCAGTAAGAATCTTCCAACCTTCCCAGTCGTTTTCAGCCATACCATCTTCAATAGAGTCGATAGGATAGTTTTCAACAAGAGTTTTTAGGTATTCAGCTTGTTCTTGTGAGCTACGTTTAGCACCGTTAGCACCTTCTTTCCAAGTGTAGTCATATACACCGTCTTTGAAGAATTCAGAAGAAGCACAGTCAAGACCAATAGTGATGTCTTTTCCAGGAACATAACCAGCAAGTTCGATAGCTTTCATGATTACATTAAGGGCATCTTCAGTACCTTCAAGAGAAGGAGCAAAACCGCCTTCGTCACCTACTGCAGTAGAGAGGTTACGATCGTGAAGAACTTTCTTAAGGTTGTGGAATACTTCAGTTCCCATGCGGATACCTTCTTTGAAGCAGCATGCACCGATAGGACGAATCATGAATTCTTGGAAAGCGATAGGAGCATCAGAGTGAGCACCACCATTGATAATGTTCATCATTGGAACAGGAAGAGCATATGCATTGCAACCACCAATGTATTTGTACAATGGCATATCAAGGTAATCAGCAGCAGCTTTTGCTACAGCAAGAGAAACACCAAGGATTGCATTAGCGCCAAGATTTGATTTTGTTTCAGTACCATCAAGAGCAATCATAGCTTCGTCAATCTTGATTTGTTCAAGAGCGCTCATACCAACTAATGCTTGAGCGATAGGACCATTAACGTTAGCAACAGCTTTTGCTACACCTTTACCCATATAACGGCTTTTATCGCCATCACGAAGTTCAAGAGCTTCGTTTACACCTGTTGATGCACCAGAAGGAACAGAAGCACGACCACGAGCGCCTGATTCCAAAATTACGTCAACTTCTACTGTAGGATTACCACGTGAGTCAAGGACTTCACGACCAATGATTTTTTCAATTTTCATAATGTTTTACCTTAAAAGCTTAGTAAAAATATTTGATTAATATATATTTCGCATTTTGTGCGACACAAAGATACAAAAAAAATATGTTATCTGATTATTTAGTCAATAATATTTTAGCTCTTGATAATCGTCTTCATAAAGAGCATTTCCATTTATGGCAAAAAAATAGGGAAATCATGAAGACTTCCCTATTCTTAGTTATCAGTATAGGATATTAATTACTTTAAAGAAATCTTAGCAGTGTAAGTATATCCGTTTACGTCTGTTGCTTTTACGATGTAGATACCAGAAGCAAGAGAGCTGATGTTTACATTTGCATTAGCTTCTTTAGCTACAAGGACACCTGAGATTGAGTAAATTTCAACATCTGCAACTTCGATGCCTTTTATTTCTATGTTAGTAGCACCCACTAACACTCTAAAATCTTTTTCATTGCATGCCATATCATCTATTCCGACTGTTGATGAGTGTTGAAATTTATAGTAAGCAGCTCCTTGGAATGGTGCCAATACCCATAAGTTCAAATTTTGATTATCAATATCAAAACAGATTGTATTACGGAATGAGGTATTGCGACTTGTACCAAGACCAGTTTGTGGATATGTACCAATTGCGGTTGCCGATGAGACACCATTTGTTACATCCATTAGCATAAATGCAGCATCAGTCAAACCATTTGTTGCATCTGTTGTATTTAAATATTTTGTTGCAGCAACATATTTTTTAGAGCCTAAATTTAAAATTTTTAAATCAGTCCCTTGCTTATTGCCAATAATATCAAGACTTAAATCCTCTATCCATTCACCTGTTGTGGCAAAGTGTGCTGCGACATAATCTTTTGATGAAACCCAAAAACTTCCATCACTTTCTACTGTTATGTTTGGAGTTGCGCTTGTGCTGGAAATTGCAAATTCTGAACCACTCTTAGTTAGATTAATCACTGTAGGTTCAGTTGAAACAACAGCTCCGTTTGCAATTGTATAGTAATACACTTTACTTCCGTACGCAAACCAAATACGTCCGTTTGACAAATTACCGCTCACCGACATTGCATCTCCTGCGCGAACATCGCAATGAGATGTTGTTGATAACAATGTCGTTGGTGTTGCATTATCGTTATCCCATAGATATACGTTTAATTGACTTGTGGCTGATGCAGCAAGATTTGAAGCTATAATTTTGTCTCCGATTGTTTCTATAGAACTTAACAAGTATGTACCTGTTGTACATGGAGATACATCTAATGTTCCAATCTTAGTTCCATTATAAGCATCCACTATATAAATCTTATTATCAGTGTTACCGCCATTACGATGGACAACATATAATTTACCATTAGCATATGCCATATCTTGAGTAACTTGAGTCCCATTTATAATCCAATCAGCCGTATTTCCTGATTTTTGAGAATAATTCCAACCCTCAGTCAATCCTGAAACGACATCAGTAGTAGGAGTTATTGTTGTTCCGGGCTCCGGATCTACTGGATTTTCAGAAGTTGGCTCTGTAGCAACACCATTAAGGGCAATCCATTGATATACATCATTACCATCAACATCGACACTCTTGAATGTAACGAAACGTTCGTTCCAAGTATTGCTTGGATCAGTATCAGCGGGGTAATTACCTGCTACTTTTGGAGAGAATGTAATAGTTACAACAGGCTCTCCATCAACAAAGTTATAGTTGGGATAACCATCTACTGTCAAGCCGGTGGGATTTACCGAGAACACGCCATCGGCATCTTCTACTGTGATATAGCACCATCCATTGAGTTTATTACCTTTTACTGTTACTTGTGTTGAAACACTTTTGCCTGCTTCACAAGTCAAGGTTACTTCATTAGAACTTACATCTATATAAGGGGCTTGTGTTTGAACTTCAGCAATTGCAACACATCCCCAATAGAAAGATCCGACATTAGCATGACCATTTGAATAACCCGGCCAATCATATGTTGAATTCATGCCATTTTGGTTTGGATATGAATAGCTATTATAGTCTCCATATGGGTCATGGCACACAAAAGAACCATAATAATAATTACCACTTGCATCACAGTTTGTTTGGAATCCAAGAAGTACGTGACCACCACTTGTCCCATTAGCAATACACATTGAATATGGGCGGTTATTAGCTGTTTCGCTTACAAATGTTGACCATCCGGTATAATCAAAATAAGCCGATGAACATCCATTATTCAAATAGAAGCTTGCCAAGTGCGTAGCCGGACCTCGGTCACCTGTCCACATATATCCATATCCTCCACCTACATTATAACATCCCATTGTATAAGAATCTGCCCTATCAGTAAATGAATACCCTGTTACAGGAGAAGTGTAATCACGTCCGACATACCATGAGTAATAAACCGTTGGATTTCCGGTACGATCAGATGTCAATGCATAGGGCTCCAATAAGCCGTAATACCCAAGACACATACATGCCGAAGATGCACATACCCATAATCATAGCACCCGTCATAAGAACTGGGGACATCCCACACTTGATTAACATAAGGGATAACATCAGTGGCTATAGCACGAGTTGAATATTGCGGATTGTTTATTTCGCCTTTATTTTTTTCAATTTTAGGCTCATCAACTTTATTAACATTAAAACGTTTACCGAAATCTGCATCTTTCTGAATTGCGAACAACGTTTTTTCATCACTTGTAGATTCTACCGACATTGTTGAGAATCGTGATGTTGCAGGACTCATAGTTATTGCTCGTGATTTCAAACCACGATTTTCACCTGCTGTATAAGATATCAATAGACGATTATCTGATGTAATAATTGCATCCATTGGGCAATCTTCTGATGCTGCAACAAGAGTTGTGAGATTTGAACCACTATAATGCGCTTTCTTAATTGATGTTCCATACACTTCAAATTCATGTTTTCTTTCAATTGATGTAAAAATCAATTCCTCAGAATTTTCAGTCCAAGAAGCCGATTGACCGATACCAAGATCAAAATTAGTTCTTGTTGCTCTTTCGTGTACAAACAATTCACCATTAATCTTTTGAATGGCAAGCTTCTTTCCATCAGGCGACCAAACCGGGTTAAATGAATTTGTCACATTAAGTTTTTGAATGTTACCAGAAGTCAAATCAATAACAAACATTTCACCTTCAATGTTACTAAATGCCACTTGTGTCCCATCTGGAGAGATGCTAGTCAAGTTGGTATAAAATCCTAAATCAAATCTTTCCTTTTCTTGGCCTCGACACACAACAAGGTCATTGCCCATTGTATAAGCAATAGTACCATCATCGCTAAATGAGACCTGTCCACATTGATTAGTGTAACTCTCAAGAAGAGTTACTTCTCCTGTTTCAACATTCAAGACTGCAGGTGCTTGCTTATACTGATCATTAATGCTCTTAAAGCCTACAAGCGTCTTATCCTTGTTGACTTTAGCATATTGACCACAACCACGACTGTTGACAAGCGTTGTCAATTCACCATTTTCCAATAGGTAAATTTCCGTAAAACGGTTATTCGAAAGAACGATACCATTTTTTACTTCCATAGGATTTCGCAAATATCCCTTATTTGCAATTGCATAATAATCAATTTGGCTATGAGCAAACAAACTGACATAAATAAACAACAATACAAAAAAAAGTTTTTTCATTTCCACAATTATTGATTTTATAACGACTAATTAAATTATTGCCTATATATTTTCCGCAAATATAGATATTTTTAATTGTTTTTTACTATAAAATAAACTTTATTAATATTAACCGCATAAATCCAACAATCGTATTGCTAAAAAAATATAAATGGTTGCATCAAGTTTTGATGCAACCATTTATATTCAGAATTTATTCTTAATCGTTTTTCAGAATTATTCTGCTGCTTCTTCAGCCTTTGGAGCTTCTGCAGGAGCTGCTTCAACAGCAGGAGCTGCATTGCTCTTGCGAGAACGACGTGTGCGTCCTGCTTTCTTAGCTGTTTTTTCTTTAAGCATGTTTTCGTTGTAGTCAACAAGCTCAATGAAGCAAGTTTTAGCGTTATCACCAAGACGATTACCAGTCTTAAGAATACGAGTGTAACCTCCGGGGCGATCAGCAATCTTTTGTGCTACATCACGGAAAAGTTCAGTAACGGCTTCCTTGTTTTGAAGGTAGCTGAACACAACACGACGATTGTGCATTGTGTCTTCCTTAGCACGATTGATAAGAGGCTCAGCATATACACGAAGAGCTTTAGCCTTTGCAAGAGTAGTAAAAATGCGCTTGCGAAGGATGAGTGCAATTGTCATGTTAGCGAGCAAAGCTTCGCGGTGAGCTTTTTTGCGGCCAAGGTGATTAAATTTTTTATTATGTCTCATCGTTATTACTCTTTATCTAATTTATATTTTGAAATGTCCATCCCGAAAGATAGGTTGAGGTTTGCGAGAAGTTCATCAAGCTCTGTAAGAGATTTCTTACCGAAATTACGGAATTTAAGAAGATCTGTCTTATTAAATACAACTAATTCGCCAAGAGTTTCTACTTCGGCACTCTTCAAACAATTCAATGCGCGAACAGAAAGATCCATATCAACAAGTTTAGACTTGAGGAGCTGACGCATGTGAAGAACTTCTTCATCAAATTCTTCATTTCCATCGTTTTCTGTTGTTTCAAGAGTTATCTTTTCATCAGAGAAAAGCATGAAATGATAAATTAATATCTTAGCTGCTTCTTTCAATGCATCTTTGGGATGAATTGAACCATTAGTTGTGATTTCAATGATAAGTTTCTCGTAGTCGGTCTTCTGATCAACGCGGAAGTTCTCAATAGCATACTTCACGTTCTTGATAGGTGTATATATTGAGTCAATTGCCAACACGTTAATGTCATCATTTGGATTAACATTTTCTTCAGCTGGCACCCAACCACGACCTTTATTAATTGTGAGCTCTAATTGGAAACTTGCGTTAGGATCCAAATGACATATAACTAAGTCGGGATTGAGGACTTCAAAACCAGACAATACCTTACCTATGTCACCGGCTTTGAACACCTCTTGTCCTGACACTGAAATAGTAGCCTTTTCAAACTCTGTATCTTCTACGATTTGTTTGAGGTCAACTTTCTTGAGATTTAGAATTATATTGGTTACATCTTCCTTGACGCCAGGAATAGTATCAAACTCGTGTTGAACGCCATCAATGCGAATTGATGAAATCGCATATCCTTCAAGAGAAGAAAGAAGAATGCGACGCAATGCGTTACCCACAGTTATACCATAACCAGGCTCCAATGGCTTGAACTCAAACTTACCATAGAAGCTATCAGCTTCTAACATAAGGACTTTGTCAGGTTTTTGAAATGCTAAAATAGCCATGGATCTTTATTTTAATTATTATTTAGAATACAACTCGACGATCAACTGTTCTTTGATATTTTCAGGAATATCTTCACGAGCAGGAATATGAAGCAATTTGCCGGCTTTAGCTGATTCATCCCATTCCAACCAAGGATATTTGCTGTGGTTGAAACCAGCAAGAGCATCAGCAATTACTTCAAGAGATTTAGATTTTTCGCGAACACCTACAACATCACCAGGTTTTACTGAGTAAGAAGCGATGTTAAGAACTGCACCATTTACAACAATGTGACGGTGAAGAACCAATTGACGAGCAGCTGCACGAGTAGGAGCAATACCTAAACGATAAACAACGTTGTCAAGACGTGCTTCGAGCAATTGAAGCAACACTTCACCCTTCACACCTTTAGTGCGAGAAGCTTTTTCAAATAGGTTGCGGAATTGTTTTTCCAATACACCATAAGTGTATTTTGCTTTTTGCTTTTCGCGGAGCTGAACGCCATATTCTGAAGTTTTTCTTCTTTTATTGACGCCATGTTGTCCAGGAGGATAATTTCTCTTGGCCAATACCTTATCTTCACCGAAGATAGGTTCTCCGAATTTACGAGCAATTTTAGATTTTGGACCAGTATATCTTGCCATTTTAATTCATTTTTTTGTGAGACATCGAATGTTTCTTAGTGCAGCCGCGACCATAGAGAGGTGATAAAATTATGGTCTTTCACAATCAAAACACTGCCACTTGTCTCTTGTTAAATAATTAGTGAATCACAAAAGAGAATTAATGATATTATACTCTTCTTCTCTTAGGAGGACGGCATCCGTTGTGTGGAAGTGGAGTAACGTCGATGATTTCAGTTACTTCGATACCAGCACCATGTACTGTACGAATTGCTGATTCACGACCATTACCAGGTCCTTTAACGTAAGCTTTCACTTTGCGCAGACCAAGGTCAAATGCAACCTTTGCGCAATCTTGTGCAGCCATTTGAGCAGCATATGGAGTGTTCTTTTTAGAACCACGGAATCCCATTTTACCTGCACTTGACCAAGAAATTACTTGACCTTCGCTGTTGGCTAAGCACACAATGATGTTGTTGAAAGATGAGTGAACATGTAGTTGGCCAGCGGCATCAACTTTAACGTTTCTCTTCTTAGCTGCGACTGTTTTTTTTGCCATATTATCTTATTATTTAGTAGCTTTCTTTTTGTTAGCAACAGTTTTCTTGCGACCTTTACGTGTACGAGCGTTGTTTTTAGTGCTTTGTCCACGAAGAGGAAGACCAATACGATGGCGGATACCACGATAGCAACCGATATCCATCAAACGTTTAATATTAAGTTGAATTTCACTGCGAAGATCACCTTCAACTTTGTAGTTAGCGCTAATTACTTCACGTACTTTAGCTGCTTGAGCGTCGGTCCAATCTTTTACTTTGATGTTTTTATCAACACCAGCCTTCTCAAGAATTGAGTTAGCTGCACTACGACCGATGCCGAAAATATAAGTCAAGGCGATTTCACCTCTTTTGTTTTGGGGGAGGTCAACTCCCACGATTCTTACTGCCATATCTTATTGACTAATTTATTTGCAAAAATAACAAATATTATCCTTGACGTAGTTTATACTTAGGGTTTTTCTTATTGATCACATACAAACGTCCCTTGCGACGTACAATTTTGCTGTCTGGGGTGCGCTTCTTAACTGAGGCTCTAACTTTCATATCTTATAGTTTTATTATTATTTGTATCTAAATGCAATTCGACCTTTTGAGAGGTCATAAGGAGACATCTCGACGCGTACTTTGTCGCCGGGAAGAATTTTAATGTAATGCATACGCATTTTGCCTGAAATGTGAGCTGTGATTTCATGCCCATTTTCCAGTTCGACACGGAACATTGCGTTGGATAATGCCTCTACGATGACTCCGTCTTGTTCGATTGCAGCTTGTTTTGCCATATAATAATCTTAAATAAATCTATCACCAAGCACCTCTTGGATATAGTCAAACGTTGTTAATATTTCTGCTTTTCCATTTATCACCGCTACTGTGTGCTCATAATGAGCTGAAGGTTTACCATCTTTTGTTGAACAAGTCCAACCATCAGATGCAATCTTCACATTGCGGCTTCCAAGGTTTATCATTGGTTCAATAGCAAGACACATACCATTTTTGATAACAGGCCCGATTCCGCGGCGGCCATAATTGGGGACCTCAGGATCTTCATGCATCTTTTTCCCAATACCATGTCCACACATTTCACGAACAATTGTGTAACCACGAGATTCGCAATATGTTTGAATAGCATTAGCAATATCTCCAATGCGTTTTCCTTCAACACATGCTTCAATTCCTTTATATAGAGATTCTTTTGTAGTTCTACACAAGTTTAGAACTTTCTCATCAACCTCTCCCACAGGGAAAGTGTAGCATGTATCTCCGTTAAAACCTTTATATTCCACTACACAATCAGTTCCGATGATATCACCTTCGCGAAGAGTGTAGTTTGAGGGAAAACCATGAACTACTACTTCATTCACCTCTATGCAAAGAGTTCCGGGAAATCCGCCATAGCCTAAGCAAGCTGGACGACCGCCATTATCAAGAATAAATTCGCGAGCAATGGCATCTAACTTGTGAGTAGTAACTCCCGGTGCCACCCACTTGGCAACTTCGCCAAGTGTGCGACTCACGAGATTGTTAGCTTCTCTCATAAGCTGAATTTCTTCGGGTGTCTTTAGATAGATCATTTCAATCTTAAAGTAGCTTATGATTATGATTAGTAGGCACTACCTGTTGTACGGCCCTTAATCTTTCCATCTTTCATCAATCCATCATAGTGATGCATCATCAAGTGGCTTTCTACTTGTTGAAGAGTATCAAGGACTACACCCACAAGGATAAGCAATGATGTACCTCCAAAGAATTGCGCAAAGTTTTGGCTGATGCCAAAGAAACGTGCAAATGCAGGCAAGATAGCCACGATACCAAGGAAAATCGAGCCTGGTAATGTGATGCGAGACATGATAGAGTCAAGATATTCAGCGGTTTTTTTACCAGGTTTAACACCAGGGATAAAACCATTGTTACGTTTCATGTCTTCAGCCATCTGAGTAGGACGAACTGTGATTGCAGTATAGAAATAGGTAAATGCTACAATCATTACGAAATAAACAAGGTTATACCAAAAACCATTAATATCTGAGAATGCGCTAAGGACGCCTGTTCCACCTTCACTTGATCCAAATCCGGCAAAAGTGATAGGGATAAACATGATTGCTTGAGCAAAGATGATAGGCATTACACCAGCAGCATTAACTTTCAATGGAATATATTGACGAGCGCCACCATATTGCTTGTTACCTACGATGCGTTTAGCATATTGCACGGGCACTTTGCGAGTACCTTGTACAAGAAGCACTGCACCGATAACAACAGCAAATAGAAGAATTATCTCAACAATGAACATGATAAGACCACCTTCAGAACCTGTTGATCCTGGGAGACGGCTTGTAAATTCATAGAAGATTGCTCCAGGGAAACGTGCGATAATACCAACCAAGATGATGAACGAAATACC
>JAFXGB010000050.1 GCA_017520235.1 Muribaculaceae bacterium
ACATACCAAACAAGCACTGTTTATACCGCACGTCTTGACGCGTCGGCTAAACATGCAGGTGGCATGGCAATGGAAGCTCCTTTTGAATTGTCATTCTTCACTGCCGACCGTAACTATATGTCAATCATTGGTCAATTCCCTAAAGATGGCGAAAAAGTTCACTTCGACAACCCTGCTATTGAAGTGCGTTTTGACAAGTTGCCTAACGTGACTCCAATCCTCAAACAAATCTCGATTGTGGATTCAACCGGCACAAAGGTGGCTCTCAATAATCGTAAGATGACTTATAGTAAACTTGGTGCTGAATATGGTTTCTTCCGCATTCCTTTCACAAAAGATTTGACTGTGGGAAATACTTATAAGATGACTCTTTCAAACGAAATCGCCGATAAAGATGGTATTCCTTTGCAAGATAGTGTAGTGGTGCACTTCACAGCAGTAGATGCCGGAACAGAAAAGCCCGACAGCATTATAGAAGATATGGAAGATGCAACTCTATATGCATTGAATAGCCAAGGTTCGGTTGATGTTGATACAGTGTCAATCAAAAAAGATGCTACAAACAAGTTGTTTGGCACATCATGTGTGAATGTGATGTATGAATTCCCTGCAACCGAAGGTAGCGAAATGTTATTATCTCGTTCGGCTCTCGCTGATGCAAAATTGACAAATAATGATGCTGTGGGTGTGCATGTATATGGCGACCTCACCGCTAACGAAGTATATCTCGAAGTAATCGCTCCCGAAGACGTGAAATATATTCCTATTGGCAAGTTGGACTTCCTCGGCTGGCGTTATTTTGAAGTGCCGTTGACAATGCTCGAAGGAGAAAAAGAATATCAACTCTCGGGTGTGAAAATGGTACAAACTCCAAGTTTGATGAGCCGTAAGGGCGAGTTTAAATTAGATAACATCAGCTACATTAAAGATGGCGCAGTGGGTGTTGAAGGAATCGAAACAATGACAAGTGTCACTGTATATCCTAACCCTGCTTCGGAATATCTTATCGCTAACGCCGATGGATTGATTGATAAAGTAGAACTAATTGGTATGAATGGCTCAACTATTGCCACAGCCGATGGTAACGTGCTTAACGTGAGCGAAATTGCCGATGGCGTTTACTTCATCAGAATATTTGTTGGAGGCACAAGCGAGTTGAAAAAAGTAGTAGTAAAACATTAATAACATAAAATAATTACAAAATGAAAGCAAAATCTTGGATTTTAATGGCAGCATTGAGTGTGTGCGCTTCTATGAGTGCAGCCGACCTCTCTGTTGTTTCTACCGAAAAGCTCGATGTAAAGGGCTATTATCCGGTGTTGAGTCCCGATGGATCAAAAGTATTGTTTACAACAAGCGACCATGATGGGCTTAAGTCATTGGACTTGTCATCAAGTGAAATAACTTTGATTGATAATGCTCCCGGGACTGGTTTTGACCCCGCATTTTCGGCTGATGGTAAATCGGTAATCTATCGTTCGATCGTAAAAGTAGATGGCCTTATTCGTCGTGACGTTAAGAGCTATGACTTGACTACCGGAGAAAAAGTGCAATTACTCGAACCTTCACGTGGTAATGTTGATACGCGTCAGTTTGTGGGCAAAACATTTGCTTATGGTTCAGCAAGAACT
>JAFXGB010000051.1 GCA_017520235.1 Muribaculaceae bacterium
AAAAAGACTAAGGTGGGGTAATGGTCGGAATAACCATTTAGAAATTTAGTGCCTGCAAATGTGCGGAATGGATATCCTTTATATTTTCCACTTTCATTTGTTAGAAAAACATAGTTTAAAACTTCATTTTTCAAAAATTTTAAAGCTGACTTTCCATCAATAAAGTATCCTGAGATAATAATTTGGTCAAACAGATTCCACACTCCACGATAGGCAAGTGTACCTATTCCATTATCAAGAGTTTTCCAGAAAGGATTATAAAAACCATGTTCTTCTACATCTTTTTTCTTTTTCTTTGCTCCAAGCACTTTAGCACATGATTTGTTAAAAGGATCATCATTTAAGTCTCCCATTATGATAATACCCTGATTAGGATCGTCATTCCATAAAGAGTCGGCTATGTGTTTACTCAATGCAGCAGCAGCTACGCGTAGTGAGCGAGAACGTTTTTCCCCTCCTGAGCGAGAAGGCCAGTGATTTACTATAACCGAAACTTTTTCACCTGCTAGCAGTCCGGTAACACACATTTGGTCGCGAGTACGAAAATCGGGGTTTTCTTTAATATCTAGATAGTGATTAGTAACGTTTAAAACTTGAAAATATAGAGGGTTATAAAGAAGTCCCACATCAATTCCACGACGATCGGGAGAATCATGATGCACTATTTGCAATTGCCATTTTTTGATGTGTTTATTATTTACTAAATCTTCAAGTACTGATTTATTTTCAATTTCAGATACACCTATAATTGCCGGACCCATTGGAATGGTTTTGCTTGCCATCTTTGAAATAGCATAAGCCATATTATCTATTTTAGACCAATATTTTTTACTATCCCATTTTTTAGGTCCGTTGGGTGAAAATTCAAGGTCATATTTACCGTTATTATTTATAGTATCAAACAAATTTTCGAGGTTGTAAAAAGCTGCACCCAAGACTAATATTTCTTTTTTCTTTGTTTGTTCATTTTGAGCAATTACTGAAAAAGCAAGTATTATCAACGCAAAAGATAAAATTATTATACGTTTCATAATAGTATTTGGGTTTAGTTATTATTTCTATAAACAATATTGCAGTAAAATTAGTCATAATATTTACAATATCTATCTTTAAATCGCAAAAAAATAATATTACAATCTCATATTAATAATGTGTAATAGATGAAATTTAGGAGAAAAATGTGAGGAGTTTTCTGCTGTTTTAGCAAGAATTTATACTAACTTTGCAGTCAATATATTAAGAAGTGAAATTATGGACCTTTTTGAAAAGATAAGTGCTGATATTAAATCGGCTATGTTGGCAAAAGACAAAGTGCGTCTTGAAACATTGCGTGGTATCAAAAAAGAATTTCTTGAAGCTAAAACAGCTAAAGGTGGTGATGGAACATTGAGCGATGATGTTGCCACTAAAATTCTTGTTAAAATGGTGAAACAACGCAAGGAGAGCGCAAGTATATATGCTTCTCAAAATCGTGCTGACCTTAGCGAAAATGAACTCGCTGAAGCTGCTGTGATTGAAGAATACCTTCCAAAACAATTGTCAGAAGAGGAATTAACTGCCGAATTGCAAAAAATCATTGCTGAGGTGGGTGCTACTTCTGCTAAGGAGATGGGCAAAGTGATGGGGGTTGCTTCAAAGGCTCTTGCCGGTCGTGCCGAAGGTAAAGCTATCTCTGCTAAAGTTAAAGAATTACTCGCTTAAATCAGAATAACAAATGCTTACAATACAACAAATAAAAGAAGATCCCTCATTTATAGTAAAAAGACTTGCAGTAAAGGGATTTGATGCTGCTGAACTCATTGATAAAATTCTTCTTCTTGATGGTCAACGTCGTGAGTTGCAACTCAATAACGACAATCAAGGTGCTGAATTGAAAAAATATGCTGCTGAAATCGGTGCTTTGATGAAGCAAGGCAAGAAAGAGGAAGCTGAAGAAGCTAAAGCTAAAGTTGCTGCTTTGAAAGAAGAGCAAAAAACTATTGCTGAAAAACTCGATGCTACTGAAATTGAGATGCGCGACATCTTGTTGTCTATCCCAAATATCCCATGCGATATGGTGCCGGAAGGACGCACAGCTGAGGATAACGTAGTAGAAAAAACAGGTGGTGAAATGCCGGCACTTGGCGAAGATGCTCTTCCTCATTGGGATTTGGCAAAGAAATATAACCTTATAGATTTTGACCTTGGTGTTAAAATCACCGGAGCCGGTTTCCCTGTATATGTGGGTAAAGGTGCGCGTTTGCAACGTGCGTTAATACAATTTTTCCTTGACGAAGCAGGAAAAGCAGGATATCTTGAAGTACAACCTCCCTATGTAGTAAACGAAGCATCAGGATATGGCACAGGTCAGCTACCCGACAAAGAGGGACAAATGTACCATTGCCAATTGGATAACTTATATCTTATCCCTACGGCAGAAGTTCCTGTTACAAACATCTATCGTGATGTAATTCTCAATGATAATCAACTACCTGTTAAGAATTGTGCTTATTCAGCATGTTTCCGTCGCGAAGCAGGAAGCTATGGTAAAGATGTACGCGGATTAAATCGTTTGCACCAATTTGACAAAGTGGAAATTGTGCGCATCGAAAAGCCTGAAAACTCTTATGCAGCACTTGAAGAAATGAAAGATCATGTTCAAGGATTGCTTGAAAAACTTGGTTTGCCTTGGCACATTCTTCGTCTATGCGGTGGCGATATGAGCTTCACATCGGCTATCACATTTGACTTTGAAGTATATTCGGCTGCACAAAAACGTTGGCTTGAAGTATCATCGGTTTCTAACTTTGAAACATATCAAGCTAATCGCCTAAAATGCCGTTATCGTGCAGAGGATAAGAAAACACGCCTTTGCCACACACTCAATGGCTCGGCACTTGCATTGCCACGCATCATGGCAGCATTGCTTGAAAACAATCAAACACCTGAAGGCATCGTTGTTCCGGAATGTCTTCGTCGCTACACCGGCTTCGACATCATCGACTAATCTCAGTTAGACATTATTATATAAAGCGACACTCCCTTATGGCAGTGTCGCTTTTGTTATCACAACCACATTACGATATTTTCGTAATCAAGAATATAAAAACCAAATATTTTATCAATAAAAACCAAATCTTTTTGTTGTTTTAAAAGTGTTTAAGTAAATTTGTCTCACAAATCCCAATTTACGGGTGTTATATAGACATATATAGTAGCCTAATCGTTCCGCAAATTACCACAATAGACCGAAATGGCTATTTGAAATCCTGTCAAGGATGTGCTGCGTTATACAACGTGGTGCATATCCATTGGTAGGATGGGGTGTGGTAACCCTGCGGAACGAGTGGATAGGCACTACGTTCCTTTTTTATAGGTAGTATTGTCTATCTGCGACAGACAAAGGCAATATTGCAATAATTATAAATTAATTACTTATGAAAACAAAAAATTTATTGTTAAGCGTTGTTATGTTATTTGGATTGTCTTCATGTGGAACACTATTTACATCATCAAATCAATATATAACGCTAAAAGGAGAGCCTAATGCCAAGGTATATGACAAAGCAAAGCTATTAGGAGAGACAGATGCAGATGGTGAGGCTTCTGTTAAACTTAAAAAAAGTTTGTATTCTAAAAAACTAACAATAAAAAAAGAAGGCTTTAAAAACGAAGAGGTAAAGGTCGATGCATTGTTTAATCCTATTTCAGTTATTAACTTGACTAATGTTATAGCATGGGCAGTTGATTTAGGAACAGGCAAATGCTGTAAATACGACGAAAGTGATATTGTTTTTAGTATGGAAAAGAAATAACATTTTTGAATAGGTGGAAAATAAAAAAGGTGAGCTAATGGCTCACCTTTTAGTCTTATATAATAATGTATTAGTATTGTTCTTTTTCGTTGGGAAAGTC
Source organism: Muribaculaceae bacterium (assembly GCA_017520235.1). GTDB lineage: Bacteria > Bacteroidota > Bacteroidia > Bacteroidales > Muribaculaceae > RGIG4079. The sequence goes on from JAFXGB010000051.1 coordinate 3,895, forward strand.
GCAAGTTTTGACATCGTCGATGTAGTGAGCTACAGCATCGTTGATGATAGTAGCAAGGTCGGCATAACGGCGAAGGAAACGAGGTGAGAACCCTTTGTTGATGCCAAGCATGTCGTGCATCACAAGCACTTGACCATCAACACCACCACCGGCACCGATACCAATGATGGGTACTGACACCATTTGAGCAACTTTAGTAGCGAGGTCGGCAGGGATTTTTTCAAGAACGATAGCAAAACAGCCTATTTCTTCGAGCATTTTAGCATCTTCGATGAGTTTTTGTGCTTCGGCTTCCTCTTTGGCACGCACAGCATATGTGCCAAATTTATTTATTGATTGAGGAGTCAATCCGAGGTGTCCCATGACAGGAATACCGGCACTTAACACACGTTCGATAGATTCGCGAATTTCAGCGCCCCCTTCCATTTTTACAGCTTCGGCGTGGCTTTCTTTCATGATGCGTATTGCCGATGCGAGAGCTTCTTTAGAGTTTCCTTGGTAGGAGCCAAAAGGCAAGTCACACACCACCAATGCACGATTAACACCTTTGATTACCGATTTTGCATGGTAAATCATTTGGTCGAGAGTGATGGGAAGTGTGGTTATATTTCCTGCCATAACATTTGAGGCGGAGTCACCAACGAGGATTACGTCCATGCCGGCTTCGTCAATGAGTTTCGCCATAGAGTAGTCATAGGCGGTGAGCATTGCTATCTTTTCGCCACGCATTTTCATTTCGGTGAGACGGCGTGTTGTTACCTTTCTTTGGTCTTCAGTGTAAGTTGACATAATCAAAATAGATTTATAAAATATATCGCTACAAAGGTACAATTTATTCCTATATAAATTCCAAAAAATGAGTGGGATAATATTGCGTAATATTTGGAAAAATCGCTGAAAATAGCGAATATTGCAGTAGTTTTATAAATCACTTGAAAATATGAAAGTAGTAAACTTTGCCGAAACACCATCATTGGTGAATCAGTTCATGATGGAGTTGCGAGATGAAAACATACAAAAAGATATGTTGCGATTTCGTCGCAATCTCGAACGCATAGGTGAGATTATGGCCTATGAAATAAGTCGCACAATCAGTTATGAGACTATCGATGTAATGACTCCTCTTGATGAGGCAAAGTGTCAAGTGATAGGGGATAATATCGTTCTTGGAACTATTTTTCGCGCCGGAGTTCCGTTTCATCAAGGATTTTTGAATTATTTTGACCATGCTGAAAATGCGTTTGTATCGGCTTATCGCAAATATAAAGATGCTGATAACTTTGATGTGCACATTGAGTACCTTGCCTCTCCATGCATCGAGGGGAAAACATTGATAATTGCCGACCCCATGTTGGCAACCGGAGCATCTATGGAGCTATCTTATCGTGCATTGTTGACAAAAGGCACTCCAAAACATATCCACATTGCATCGGTTATTGCATCAAAACAAGCTGTTGATTATGTAAAAGGAGTATTTCCGGCAGAGAAAACCACCCTTTGGGTTGGAGCTATTGATGATGAGCTAAATTCTCATAGCTATATTGTACCCGGTCTTGGTGATGCCGGCGACCTTGCCTACGGCACTAAGGAATAAATCAGCAGGGGATGGCGAGGGTTAGAGTGAACTCGCTTGAGGCTGTTGTAAAAAGGCTGAATTGTCTGTCTCCATCAGGGAGATGGACAATTGCTTTATTATCAATATTGTTTAGGGGCAGATTGATGTCGCGAGCGAAGTCAAGCCCCGGACAACCAGCGGCTTTATAGATTGCCTCTTTGCAAGTCCATGCCATAAGTAAGTCGGCAGCAGAGGAGTAGTGGTCCATCTCTGCTTGCGACAAGAATTTTGTTTTGACTTTTAGCAGTGTATTTCTCCAGCGTTCAATATCCACGCCTATTTTTTTATTGGGATGAGAAGCGACGATTGCCATCCCTTTGCAATGCGAGATAGAGATGTTGAGGTCGCAACCAATCAGTTGTGGAGAGCCGTCGGCATTGTGAGAAAGGGAAACGTTTTCTCCAAATGCATTGCGAATGAGAGCTCGCGTTGTGAGAATTTCAGCTCGTCGGGAGTCTGATTTCACTTCAGCAATAGCTGTAAGATCTTCTTCGGTTGCGTTTTCAATGAGAGAGGTTATATCTTCGGCTATTCTTTGATGGTATATCTCAACACCATCAAGGGCAATATCTATTTTATCGAGCATCGTTATTTAAATTTTTGATGGTGTGAAAAAGATCATTGTTTACCGCTTTCAAAATGGGCGATATTGAGTCGGTAGAGATATTGGTTGTCTCATTGAAACAAAATGCTCCTGAAATAACCCATGACAAATTGTTGGTAGCAATAAATTGCAATGGCGTAACCTTGCTTGTGGGAGTAGAAATGATTTTAGCTATCACTCCCGATGGAGTGTTCATTTCGGTCATTTCAGAGGTTAAAGAGCCAATATTTAATGATATGCGTTCAATGCGATTGTCTATAACATCATCAACTATTGATGATATAACGGGTGTATAGGTATAATAAAGAGTCGCATTGTATTTGGGATAAAAAACATTTATCCATTTGCTTCCATCGTTTGTGTTATTGGAGCTATCTTCAGAAGCAATTGCTTCGGCGTTAATCTCAAAATTAACAGGGAGCAAAGAAGACTTCACATATACTGTATCACAAAGATTTACACGAGGATAGGCCGTGCGACGAGGAATAGGGTTTTCCTTGTTGGTACATTCACTCAAAGAGAATGATATAACCCCGGCAATAATCCAAATAGGAATCATTGCAAAGAACGCTGTCAGCGTTGAGTGGCTTTTCTTACTCATGAATTTTGTGCTTCAGGCATCACCATTACTCTGACACTTGCGATGCGGTGATTGATAATGTCTAAAATCAAAAAGCGGCAACGCCCATAAACGAGAGGTTCTTTTTCTTTAGGGAAATCTCCTTTTATGGCAAGGAGCATTCCGGCAAGAGTTTCAGCATCCTCAGTAACACTTTCATAATCATCTTCGTTGAGTTCGGTAACTCGGAAGAAGTCTGTTAGCAGAGTTTTACCTTCAAATATAAAAGTGTTATCCGGGAGTTTTTTGTAGGTCTTTTTGTCGTCGTCATACTCGTCATCGATGTCCCCAACAATCTCTTCGAGAACATCTTCAAGAGTAACAATCCCTTGAGTGCCACCAAATTCATCAATCACAATAGCCATGTGGTTTTTGAGTTTGCGGAAATCTTCAAGCAGGTCATCAATCATGCGAGATTCCGGCACAAAATAGGTCTCACGAATGAGAGATTGCCATTTGAAATTGTCGGTTACTTGTCCAACATAGGGCAACAAGTCGCGGCTATATAATACACCTTTGATATTGTCTTGTGAGCCTTCATAAACTGGCAATCGAGAGTAACCACTTGAGAGTACGATTTCCATCACTTCATCAAACGTGGAATTGATTTCGATATCGGTAATATCAACTCTCGGTGTCATGATTTCTGATGCTGTGATATCTCCAAATTTCAAGATACCTTGAAGCATCTCTTTGTCATCATCGGTGTTCACGTCGGTAATTTCAAGTGCGCGACTAAGCTCGTCAGTTGAAAGATTTGCAACTTTTTTAGTTACAACACGTTTCACGATAGAAGAACTTCGTTCAAGCATTGATGACAAAGGGTAGAATAATTTCAGCGCAAATCCTATCCCTCCTGATGCGAATTTCGCCCAATTAAGAGGATTGCTGTTGGCGTATAGTTTAGGCAATATTTCTCCGAAAAGAAGGATGAGGAATGTCAATAGTACTGTTTGCAAAATAAAACTAAGTACTTCTGGCATATTCCCAAAAATAGGACCTAAAGCATAGTTACAAAGAATAACAATAGTAACGTTTACTAAGTTATTTGCAATGAGAATAGTCGCCAATAGGCGCTCTGGATAGTCAAGGAAATAGCGAATTTTTTCTCCTTTTGGAGTATCGTCTAATTCGTCTAATTGTGAGGGGGTTAACGAGAAATAAGCAATCTCACTTCCTGAGATAAAACCGGACATCAAAAGGGCTATGCCGGCACATACTAAAGCTATAATATCGCTAAAGCCAAAATTAATGTTTGCAGTCGCCATAATCATGCCGAATAATGGCGACGTGGCTGGTAAAGGGTCTATATCCAAAACAGGTATAATTAGTTAAACAAAAAAGCGGATTTTATTCCGCTGTGGAATTTCCACAATGCAAAATTAAGCAAACTTTCTCAATTTCACTACTTTTACACCTAAAATAAAAGATATAATGTAGATTGATAGTCATGTTCCCGTTTTTGTCCCAGGTGTATTCAGTGGTGGCAGTACTGCCATCGCTTTTGCTGTTTTAATAAATCAATATGCTTTATTTTGTTTCTGTAGAATTTTCACTCGTTTTTTGTAATTCCTTTACTTTCGAGATTTGCACTATATAGTATATAATAATTGCAGTATTTATAAAGGGACTAAACATACACAAATATTCGATCCAATATATTATTGGTTGTATTATAATTATCATTATTAGAGGCACTGAAACATCTGCAATTAACAATAATAAGAACATTATGTAAGAACTCCATTTCTTTATTTTTTGTGAGATACTTTTAACATAAATCAATAACAGATATATTATTATCATCATTGAAATGCCAATATTAATCAGCATATGTTGATTTGGCAAGATAAGCATGACTAATACAACTTGGATAAGCCACCATAGGATAAAAATTATATGGTATTTATTAAAGATATTACACTTGTTCATTACGCACCTTTTGATATTTTTCAATAG
>JAFXGB010000052.1 GCA_017520235.1 Muribaculaceae bacterium
CAAGTGAATTAGGGAGTGTAAATGATGTAACATGGCTCCAATCCATCAATGCATAGTCACCTATTGATGCAACATTATGACTCAACACATTTGTAGTATCGATACTTGTGTTTCCTTTGAAAATATAACTTGCCACAGAAGTGCAAGCAAGAGGCATATTAAATGAAACCAATGCCGCATTATCGAAGAATGCACCTTCGCCAATTCTCGATGTGTTATCGTTCATCACAGCTGTTGTCAATGCGCTACATTTAGCAAATGCCCATGCTCCAATTGAGTCAAGCGATTCTGATGCCGAGAAGTCAATACTTTTTAATCCCGATGCCTGAAATGCGCTATTACCTATGGTTTTGAGGCTTGACGCAAACGCAAATTCTTCAAGTGCGCCACAACCACTAAATGCATTTTCTCCTATTTCAGCAAGGCTTACTGCAGTAACCGACTTTAACGATATGCATCGGGCAAATGTTGATGCATTGATAGTAGTCACGCCAAGTTCAACAGTTGCCAATTTATCGCAATCAACAAATGCATGAGAGCCAAGACTTGATTCTGTTGAAGGAATTGTTACCGAAGTCAACTCATCACAATTCGAAAACGCCCCTACTCCTATCGCAGTAACCGATGAAGGAATTGAAATTGATTTTAATCTTGAAGTTGAAAATGCCCCCTCTTCGATTGCGGTCAATGTATTAGGCAATGCGATTGATTCAATGCTTGTACCGGCAAATGCATATGCAGGGACTGAATTCGCTACATAATCGGTTCTCCCAAGCAAGATAGGATTGCCCGAATATGCTACAATCGAAGCGCCTGATAAATCAAGCGAGGTTAACGATGTCATTTTTTCTGCAATAAACTCAAAGTCGGCAGCATTGGTTTCTCCACTAACAACGAGTGATGCTTCACCGATATTATCACCTACTGCCGAGCTTAAATTCCCGGGGGTAGAAGTTACTGTTATTGCCGATGCGCAAAGGCTCATAGATGCCATTAACGCCACAAATGATAATTTTATATTCATAGAGAGAATATTTACTGAGTTACACACATAGCCTAATTTACGAAGCTACAAATTATTATAATCTGCAAAGATAATAAAATTCTCGAATAAACAAGCAATTTATCCTCACAACCTCATTATTTATACTATCTTTGCAGTGAATTAATTATTGATATGAGCAACGATTTGCGTTTTCATAAGTTTTCGATTGACGAGATTGGGGGGATAACTCCACCGGAGTTGTTCACATTCCCTTTTTATTATGAGCCTCACCCTCTTTGTGTGTTGGCGGCTAAGCATTTGCGCTCATATCTCGACACTCAACACGATTGGTCCGAAGAATTGTCGCAAGGGAAAATGATGGGAGTGCTTGTGGTGAAACGTGATGACGAAATCGGCTTTCTCGCAGCATTCTCAGGCAATTTGGCACATGGCAACAATCATGAATATTTTGTGCCTGCCGTTTATGATTTACTCTCTCTCGATGGCTTTTTCCCTCCCGAGGAGGCTGAAATTTCAGAGATAAACCACAAAATCAAGACCGAAGAAAACAGCTCTCATCGACAATCGCTCATAGCGCAATTAACCGAGGCTTCGGCTAACGCTAAAATTGAAATTGACG
>JAFXGB010000053.1 GCA_017520235.1 Muribaculaceae bacterium
GGTGTGTGGCGTAGCATCGACAATTTCTCTTCGGGGTCGGTGTGCTTGGTGCTTACATCGGAGAAATATTCCGAAGCCGACTATGTGCGTGATTTCGATGAATTCAAATCTCTGACAGCAATTAAAGAACCACGCTATTAAAATAATGACAATTGCACCGGTTTTACTGCTTTGATTCTTCTTGAATCAAACATTATATTTCTACATAATGACCAACCCTGTGAAAAGTTGCGAATTTTCACCGATACCAACCCCACACATTTCGATGCAAGAGTTCTAATTTGCTTAATTAGTAATTCGATAGAGTCTACTCCACTCACCTTTATCGATGCTATCACTTTCCCTTGCTGAATCAATGTAGCAAAAATCTCATCATTATAATTTACGTTTGCCATAATCGAAATTGTTTTATTTTATGACAAAGATACCCCTTGCGCTGAGCAACAATAATACCCAATCAAGCTAATATATTTTAATTGGATATTTTTTATACAAAAAAAGAATAGCCTACTTTCTCAAGCAGTCTATTCAATCCTATGATTCACTTATAAATTTTACCAAACTCACACATATGTGTGGTTTATAGTGCAAACATAGTGATTTTTTTTCAATCTCAAATTATATAGATATATTTTTTGCATTTTATAACACATATTTTCACCCCTATATCACACATTTATAATTTTAATTACGTAAATATATGTTTTAGCCACATTTTTTTTGTACTTTTGCAGTATAATAAAAGTTTATTTATCAACACATAAAACAAATTAATCAATGAGACTAATTATTGAACCAAATTACGAAGAAGTATCTCGTTGGGCTGCTAACTATGTAGCATCTCGTATCAATGCGGCTAACCCTACTGCCGACAAACCTTTTGTATTAGGCTGCCCTACCGGTGGATCACCTCTTGGCATGTACAAAAACCTCATCAAGCTCAATAAAGAAGGCAAAGTTTCATTCAAAAATGTTGTAACTTTCAACATGGACGAATATTGTGGAATTCCTCAAGACCACGAACAAAGCTACCATACATTCATGTGGACTAATTTCTTTAACCACATCGACATCCTTCCTGAAAACGTAAATATCCTTAATGGTAACGCCGAAGATCCTATCGCTGAATGCCAACGTTTCGAAGACAAAATCAAATCTTATGGTGGCATCGACTTGTTTATGGGTGGTGTAGGTCCCGATGGACATATCGCTTTCAACGAGCCAGGCTCTGCCTTGACTTCTAAAACTCGTATGAAAACCCTTACACAAGACACTATCATCGCCAACTCTCGTTTCTTCAACAACGATGTCAACCAAGTTCCCAAAACAGCGTTGACTGTTGGTGTAGGCACTGTAATGGCAGCTAAGAGTGTGATGCTCATCGTTAACGGATATAACAAAGCTCGCGCATTGCGTCATGGTGTAGAAGGTGGTATCAGCCAAATGTGGACTATCTCAGCTATTCAAATGCACCCTAAAGCAATCATCATTGCCGACGAAGATGCTTGTGCTGAATTGAAA
>JAFXGB010000054.1 GCA_017520235.1 Muribaculaceae bacterium
AACTGCGACAAGGCAACAATGGGGATATTCAATTCTTTGGCAAGTTGCTTGAGGTTTCGAGAGATCATACTAACCTCCTGCTCTCGGCTACCAAACTTCATTCCCGTTGCATTCATTAACTGCAAGTAGTCGATAATTATAAACTGCACATTGTGTTCACGCACAAGACGGCGTGCTTTTGTTCGCAACTCAAAGACCGACAATGAAGGTGTATCATCTATATATAAAGGTGCGCTATAAAGATGCTTGATGCGCGACATCAATTGATCCCACTCCATTTGTGTCAAACGACCGCTCTTGATTTTTTCACTCTCAAGTTCACATGTGTTACTAATGAGACGATTGACAAGCTGAAGATTTGACATTTCAAGCGAGAATATCGCAACAGGGATATTATAGGAGATAGCCATGTTCTTAGCCATCGAAAGCACAAATGCAGTTTTACCCATCGCCGGACGTGCAGCAATGATAATCAAGTCAGATCGTTGCCATCCTGATGTCAGTTTATCCAAATCGTGATAACCTGATTCAAGTCCGCTCAACCCCGATGTACGATTGGCTGCCGACTCAATCTGCTGTATAGCCTGACTGATTACCGGATCAATCTGGGTAACATCTTTTTTTACATTACGTTGAGAGATTTCAAACAATTTTCCTTCTGCCTCTTGCAACAAGTCATCAACGTCATTACTTTCGTCAAAAGCTTTAGACTCAATTTGCGATGCAAACGAAATCAACTCACGAGCAAGATATTTCTGTGCAACAATGCGTGCATGGTACTCTACGTGAGCGCCCGATGCCACCTTTGATGTCAACTCAGAGATAAATACAGGACCTCCCACCTCATCAAGTGCATCATTGAGTCGCAATTGTTCAGTTACGGTCAGCATATCGATAGGTCGCTGTTGTGCACCTAATTGTTGTATCGCTTCATAGATCTTTTGATTTGCAGGCTCATAGAAGCTCTCTGGTTTTAGAATATCACACACAGTTGTGTAAGCATCTTTCTCAAGCATCAAAGCGCCAAGCACAGCTTCTTCAAGATCTTTATCACGAGGTTGCATGCGACCTCCGGCATCATATAATGGCTGATGCTGTGGTTTATTTCGTCTATTATAATTGTTTGTCTCTGCCATACATCTTTCTCTTTACGATGCAAAGATACCCATTTTAATGGATAATGCACAAAACTCACACTACAATAGTTATATACAGGTTTTCTACAAAACAAATAAATTATGTAACTTAGCGCAATAAATTATAAAGAAGATGATACTGTTTCCTAATGCGAAAATTAATATTGGGCTTAATATTGTTGAACGACGAGCCGATGGATATCACAACATTGAGAGCGTTATGTATCCGGTCAAATGGTGCGACATTCTTGAAATCGTTCCTGCTCAAGGCAACGAAACGACTTTAACTACCACAGGACGTTCAGTCAACTGCCCTCCTGAGAAAAATCTTGTGATGAAAGCCTACAATCTGTTCCACCAAAATACCGGAATTGGGAACGTGGATATTTACCTGCACAAAATTATTCCCGATGGTGCCGGATTGGGCGGTGGCTCTGCCGATGCAGCTTTCACTCTCATAGGTCTCAATGATATTTTCAAATGTAATTTGACTAATGAGCAATTGTCTGATATGGCATCAAAAATTGGAGCCGATTGTCCTTTCTTTATATATAATAAGCCTCAACTTGCAACAGGAATAGGTACCGAATTTACCCCTGCTGAGATAACGCTCGACAACTACCACATCTTGATTGTAAAGCCACAAGTGAGTGTCCCCACAGCACAAGCCTATGCAGGCGTTACACCCATGCCGGCAAATCATAATCTAACAGAAGCTATTAAATGCCCTATCCCGGAATGGACCGGTATCATTAAGAATGATTTTGAAAAGAGTGTGTTTCCTGCTTATCCGGAAATTGCAAACGTAAAACAACAAATAATTGACATGGGAGCTGACTATGTTTCAATGTCGGGCTCAGGCTCTGCTGTTTATGGAATTTTCCACAATAATGACATTTTGTCAGAAGAGATAAAAACACTATTCCCCAAATGCGATATTTTCTTTGACAAGCTCTAAATGGGTGAACGTTAACCCATTTTAAATTGTTTATTATAAAAAAATATTCTTGCAAGAAGACTTTGGCAATGTTTTTGTATAGAGGATAAACAAAGATAAAAACTGATATAATGAGCAAGAAAGATAAAGAAACTGCAAAACAAGTCGAACAAGAAGAAACAGAAATAGTAGATAACGCTCCCGAAACTGAGGAAACTCAGCTTTCTGAAACCGAGTTGTTACAAAAAGAGCTTGAAGAAACAAAAGATCAACTCGAAAAAGAAAAAAAAGAATATATGTTCTTGATGGCTGAATTTGACAATTTCCGCAAACGCACATTAAAAGAGAAAGCTGAAATTATCAAAACTGCCACAGAGCGAGCGATGAAAGATATTCTCCCTGTTATTGATGACTTTGAGCGTGGTCTTGCCGCAATGAAAGAATCAAATGATGCGGAAGCATTGCGTGAAGGCATTGAAATCATCTACAACAAGTTTATCAAATATCTTGAACAAAATGGAGTAAAAGAAATCCAAAGTACCGATGCCGATTTTGACACTGAATATCACGAAGCCATTGCGATGGTGCCACTTGGTGATGAAGAGAAGAAAGGCAAAGTCATCGACACCGTTGCTAAAGGCTATACACTCAACGACAAAGTTATACGCCACGCAAAAGTTGCAGTTGCTGAATAATCAATAATACTATGAGTAAAAGAGATTACTATGAAGTCCTTGGCGTGAGTAAAACCGCCACTGATGAAGAGATAAAGAAAGCCTATCGCAAAATGGCTCTTAAATATCACCCCGACAAAAATCCGGGTGATAAAGAAGCTGAAGAAAAATTCAAGGAAGCAGCCGAAGCCTATGATGTGTTGAGTAATGCCGACAAGCGTGCTCGTTATGACCAATTTGGGCACTCAATGGGAGGACAACAAGGGTTTAGCGGATTTGGAGGCGGTGGCTTCTCTATGGAAGATATCTTCTCTCAATTTGGCGACATCTTCGGTGGTCGTTTCAGCGGACAAGGGGGCGGA
>JAFXGB010000055.1 GCA_017520235.1 Muribaculaceae bacterium
ACTAAAGTTATTTTATAATAGCAATTAAATTCAATCATGAAGGTGAGCCTAAATTTAGGCTCACCTTCATTTGTTTTACATATTACCCGCTAAATTTATAAACTCAATAACCTAATAAATTATGCAGTGTGGGGTAAAATCTGTATCTTTGCACTCGCAAAACAATAAACTATTAAATCATGGCACTACAATGCGGTATCGTAGGGCTTCCAAATGTTGGCAAGTCCACTCTTTTCAATTGTTTATCAAACGCTAAAGCTCAATCGGCCAACTTCCCATTCTGCACTATCGAGCCAAATGTGGGAGTTATCACCGTTCCTGATGATCGACTCACCAAACTTGTCGAAATGTGTGAACCTCGTAGCGTAGTTCCCGCAACAGTTGAAATTGTTGATATCGCAGGACTTGTAAAAGGAGCATCTAAAGGAGAAGGGCTTGGAAACAAATTCCTTGCTAACATTCGCGAAACCGATGCTATCCTACATGTATTGCGTTGCTTCGATAATGATAACATCACTCACGTTGATGGTACTGTCGATCCTGTGCGCGACAAAGAAATTATTGACTATGAATTGCAACTTAAAGACTTAGAGACTGTAGAAGCTCGCATTGCAAAAACTCAAAAACAAGCACAAACAGGAGGGGACAAAGTTGCAAAAATGCAATATGAGGTACTTCGTCAATTCAAAGATGCACTTGATCAAGGCTTACCAGCTCGCTCAGTAAAATTTGAGACTGCAGATGAACAAAAATTTGCGAAGGAGCTATTCCTACTTACAAACAAACCGGTAATGTATGTGTGCAACGTTGATGACACATCAGCCGTTTCAGGGAATAAATATGTTGACGCTGTGCGCGAAGCTGTAAAAGATGAAGATGCACAAATCCTTATAGTTGCCGCTCAAACAGAAAGTGAAATTGCTGAACTTGACACCTACGAAGAGCGTCAAGAATTCCTCGCCGAAATAGGGCTTGAAGAATCAGGTGTATCTCGACTCATACGTGCCGCATACGCTCTACTTAACCTTCAAACATACTTTACTGCCGGACCTGACGAAGTGCGTGCATGGACATTCCTTCGTGGTAGCAAAGCACCACAATGTGCAGGTATCATCCACACCGATTTTGAAAAAGGATTTATTCGTGCTGAAGTTATCAAATATGACGATTTTGTTTCTCTTGGTAGCGAAACAGCTGTTAAAGAAGCCGGCAAAATGAGTGTTGAAGGCAAAGAATATATCGTTCAAGATGGCGACATCATGCACTTCCGTTTCAATGTATAAGATTCTCATTTTATAACCACAAAAAAGGCTCTTGTGAACAAGAGCCTTTTTTGTATCATATATCGTCAATCTTAGAACGCCGATGGTTTGAGATTTAGCCCAACTCTTTCTTGCAAGCCAAACAACAAGTTCATGTTGTGAACAGCTTGTCCCGATGCTCCCTTAACAAGATTATCGATTACCGATGTTATAAGCAACTTGCCATCGACTTTGTCAAGGTGAAGAATACACTTATTTGTATTAACAACATCTTTTAAGTCCGGAGCCTTATCGGTAATGAATGTAAAGCTGTGATCAGAATAATAATCCTCATACAGACGACGTATTTCTTCAAGTTCAACAGGACAATCGATATATACAATTGCCATTATACCACGAGAGAAACAGCCTCTCACCGGAATAAAATTTATCTCTGAGTTAAAGCTATTTTGCAATGTACTCAAAGACTGCTTTATCTCTGCCAAATGTTGATGACGGAAAGGCTTATAGATAGAAACATTATCATTGCGCCATGAAAAATGAGATGTTGCCGATGGCTTTACTCCTGCACCTGTGCTACCTGTGATGGCCGTAACATGAATATCGCTATTCAACAACAAATTCTTTGCCAATGGCAATAGCGCAAGCTGTATTGCTGTAGCAAAACATCCCGGATTAGCCACTCGTGTAGCACCGCGAACAATGCGTTTGCGATTTAATTCAGGCAAACCATATACAAAATTATGCGTTCCATCTTCTATACGATAGTCTGTTGACAAGTCAACAATTCTCAAAGACTCAGGGACATCATGGCTTTCCATAAATTTGCGAGTTTCGCCATGAGGGGTACAACAGAATAATACATCTATTTCTTCCCAAGGGGTTTTATCAGTAAACCGCAAAAATGTTTCACCTATTAATCCTTGATGCACATCTGTTACAAGATTTCCAGCATTACTTGAACTGTTTATCCAACTGATTTCTACGTCAGGGTGATTTACAAGCAAGCGAATTAGTTCACCTGCTGTATATCCTGCTCCACCTATTATACCAGCTTTAATCATAATCTATTACTAAATTTATTCTTGAGGCATCACCAACATCAATATAAGATATACTAATACGCCAGCAAACGCAGTAAATACCGATAATAACACATAGGCAATGCGCACGAGAACAGCATCCAATCCAAAATATTCAGCAAGGCCGCCACACACTCCGGCTATCATCTTTTCATGCCTTGAACGTCTTAGTTTTTTTCCCTCCATAGAATTTTAAATTTGTTCATCTTTGTGGTTAGCATAATATGCTCGCAAAGCAGTAGCTGATACTTTGATGAAACCTTTAGCGTCATCAGCAGTCCACCCTTTTTGAGTTTCTCCATATTCACCAAACTTATTTTTCACCAAGTCATCTTTACTTTCAACACCCACAGTCGAGAAGCCAAGAGGACGAAGTTCCAATATTGCAGTACCATTAACATTACGTTGAGATGTAACAAGCATTGATTCGATATCACGCATCACAGGCTCAAGATATTGGCTTTCATGCAAGAACATTCCATACCAGTTAGCTACTTGGTCTTTCCAATATTGTTGCCACTTGCTGAGTGTATATTTTTCGAGGAAACGGTGAGCACCAATAATCAACATAGGTGCAGCAGCCTCAAATCCTACACGCCCTTTAATACCAATGATAGTATCACCGACGTGCATATCACGACCTATACCATAGGCAGCACCAATTTCTTCTACTTTTTGGATAGCAGCAACAGGGTCATCATAATATACATCATTAACAGCCTTTAGTTCGCCCTTTTCAAAAGTCAAGCGCAACTGTTCAGTTCCTTCTTTTTCACAATGTTTCAAGTAGGCAGTTTCAGGCAATCCTTGAGCAGAATCAAGGATTTCGCCACCACAAATAGATGTACCCCATAAGCCTACATTATAGCTATATTTCAACTTAGTAAAATCAGCAGAAAAACCATTTTTGTTTAGATAGTCGATCTCCTCTTGACGAGACAAGTTGTTGTCGCGAGTGAGTGTAATGATTTCCACACCCGGAGCCATTACAAGAAATGTCATATCAAAACGTATTTGGTCATTGCCGGCACCGGTTGAGCCATGAGCGATTGCGTCTGCGCCTATTTCATTGGCATATCGAGCAATGGCAATAGCTTGAAATATGCGTTCAGAACTTACCGATATGGGATAAGTACCATTACGCAACACATTGCCATATATCATATATTTCAAACTCTTTTCATAGTATTCACGTGTTACATCAAGAGTTACATACTCTTTTGCCCCAAGTTTATATGCATTCGCCTCATTTGTAGCCAATTGTTCCGGACTAAATCCACCTGTATTGGCACATGCGGCATATACTTCATATCCTTTTTCTTTAGCGAGATACATTACTGTATAAGATGTATCAAGTCCTCCGCTAAATGCCACAACTACTTTTTTCTTTTTTTCCATTTTATATAAATGTTTAGTCTTGATTTTCTATATCATCATTTGCCAAACTATAACGGTGGTATTGAGTTTCTTTAGGATCATAAAGTAATCCCACACATAAACATTTATGTCCACCATTACGCTGAAGTATATCAAAATTCACGCAACTTTCACATCCACGCCAAAAAGCAGGATCTGTTGTCAATTGATCAAATGTAACAGGACGATATCCTAATTCAAAATTCATTTTCATCACAGCCGCTCCGGTTGTTAATGAGAATATCTTTGCATCGGGATACATTTCACGAGAAAGCTTAAAAATACGGCGTTTGATGCGTGTTGCCAAGCCTATTCCTCGATATTTATTAGCGACTATCAAACCCGAATTGGCTACGAATTCTTTATTACTCCAACTTTCAATATAACTAAATCCGGCAAATTCACCGTCACACAACGCAACTACCGCTTTACGTTCAAGCATCTTCTGCTTCACATATTCAGGAGAACGCTTTGCAATTCCGGTACCTCTCACTTTAGCAGCCTTATTTATTGTATCAAGTATTTCATCGACATACTTTACATGTTCTTCCGATGCCACTAAAATTTCTACCTTTGACAGATCTTTCATCTTCCTAATTGTACTTTCTTTTAATCGATAAATTATACCTAAAAACTATTCATTTTCATCAGGTATGAACTGTGTTTTTGCTACAGCCATTACCTGACTTGGTAAAAATGAAGAGAATAACGCATACAAATCAGAACGGCTTGAATTTTCATTTACTACCGCAAATACAGTATCAGCTCCCGGAATTGTTCCCAAAATATGAGGAGATTCAAGCATATCAATATCATAAGCAAGCCCGCTTGCATATCCATTGCGAGTTTTTATAACAACAATATTGCCAGATATTGCACATGACAATGCTGCAGGATGTAAACTTGACTGAGCTGTATTTTGTGTCTTGGCAAATGGTTCTGAACTCACATAATTAGAATCGGCTATAATATACCTATACCCTCCCATATCTGTAGCAACCTTAGTTGTGCGCAACATTTTTAAGTCACGCGACAAAGTTGCTTGAGTTACTATAAAACCTCTTATCGCAAGTTGCTTTGATAATTCTTCTTGACTTCCGATACAATTGTGTGTTAAAATATCTATTATCACCGGTAATCGAGATTTTCTTTTCTTCATAGCAAAATATTATATTTCATTATTTACTGCAAAGATACGAACTAAAAGAATAGAATACTAATAACTTTGGCATAAAAATTAAATTATTATGCACATTCAATCCATTTCAATCCTATTTTAAGCTATATATTATTATTTACCGAAAATGTCGCTATAGATTTTCTCCGTTGCGCCTAAATTCTGTCGGATATATTCTCCTGCACTCGCGCCAGCATCTTTTAATGCGTCAGAATCGGTCAATAATGTATCCATTATCGAAACGAACTCATCATTACTTTTTATCGAGAATGCGCCACCCACAGAAATCAAATCTTTAGCCTCTTTAAATTTACCATATTTGGGGCCGAAAACTACTGGCATACCATAAACAGCAGCTTCATTGATATTGTGAATACCCACTCCAAAACCGCCTCCAACATAAGCGATATTACCATATCGATAAATACTTGACAATTTACCAAAGCTATCGACGATAAGACAATCGGTATTTGATGCCTCAATGTCAGTCGCTGTTGACAAGCGGCAATAAGGTCGGTGTAATTGATGTTCTATTTCAGCAAGACGATTTTCATTCACCTCATGTGGTGCAATTATTAGTTTTATTTGAGGATGAGAATTAAAATAAGGCAACAACAATTGCTCATCAGGCGCCCATGTGCTTCCTGCAATTATTGTTATTGGCACATTTTGTGTCATTGCCTTTGCTTGTGAAATTTCAAAGCTATTGGCCAGAATATCTGTTACACGATCAAAACGTGTATCGCCTGCAATAGTAACATTTGTTACACCAATGTTTGACAATAGCTGTTGCGATGCTCCATCTTGAACATACAAATGGGTATAGCATCTCAACATCTTACGAAACATTCCACCCCACCATTTAAAAAATGCTTGAGTATCGCGGAATATCGCCGAAATCAAGTATGTAGGAATATTTCTTCGATGTAGTTCTTCCAAATAATTACCCCAAAATTCATACTTGACAAAAATTGCCATTTCGGGATTTACAACATCTAAAAACTTCTTTACTCTTCCCTTTAAGTCAAAGGGTAAGTAGCATACCGCATCAACACCTTTATAGTTTTTGCGCACCTCATATCCCGATGGAGAAAAGAATGACAAAACAATCTTCTTTTCAGGCATGCGAGTTTTTAGCATCTCAATTAGAGGACGTCCTTGTTCAAATTCACCCAACGATGATACATGTATCCATATATATTTTGCATTACGATCAATTACTTTATTCAAGTGATCCATCGTGCGAGCTTGTCCTGCCAACATTTTGCGTGCTTTTACATTTTTCCAAGAAAGCACCTTTGCGCCAAGACTATATAAGCCGATTGCAGTATTATATAGCAAATTCATTTCCTATCGCAGAGAAAACGATTATTATTTTATTCTTTCTACACCAAGACGCACGCGACGCACTGTCTCTTCTTTGCCTAACATTTCAGTGATATCAAACATGTGAGGGCCTTTACATTCGCCCACAACTGTCAAGCGGAATGCATTCATCACATTACCCATGTGATAACCTTTGTCAGTAATCCAACCGAGTACAGTGGATTCGGCCGATGCACAAGTGAAATCTTCTATTCCATTTAATACCTCTATTAATTCATTCATTAATTGAGGTGTATCTTCTTTCCATCGCTTACTTACTGCTTTGGCATCATATTCAGTAGGTTCCACAAAAAAGAATCGTGAATGTTCCCAAAGGTCTTTTACAAAATTAATGCGACCTTTTACCAAAGAAACCACCCGTGTGATATATTCATCGTTAAAGCCTTCAACTCCATTCTCTTTTAATATAGGTTTAAACAATTCTGCCAATTGAGCGTCGGGGAGTTCCTGCAAATATTTATGGTTAAACCATTTACCTTTTTCAAAGTCAAATTTTGCGCCTGATTTTGAACAATGGTCAAGCGAGAATTTTTCAATAAGTTCTTGCATTGACATGATTTCAGTATCATCTCCCGGATTCCAACCAAGCAAAGCAAGGAAATTCACAACAGCCTCTGGCAAATAGCCTGACTCACGATAGCCCGATGATATTTCACCCGATTTAGGATCATGCCATTCAAGAGGGAACACAGGGAAACCGAGTCTGTCACCATCACGTTTGCTCAACTTTCCTTTTCCATCAGGCTTCAACAACAATGGCAAATGTACAAATGCCGGCATCGTATCAGCCCATCCAAATGCTTCATATAACAACACATGCAATGGAGCTGATGGCAACCATTCTTCACCTCGTATCACATGAGACACCTTCATCAAATGGTCATCCACAATATTTGCAAGATGATATGTGGGTAGATCATCAGCGCTCTTATACAAGACTTTATCGTCAAGTACCGATGAATTTATTGTAACCTTTCCTCTAATCAAGTCATTAACCTCAACATCACGACCCGGCTCAATCAAGAAACGTACAACATATTTTTCGCCACCTTCGATTAATGATTTCACCTCGTCAGCCGACAACGACAAAGAGTTGCGCATTGACATGCGGGTTGATGCATCGTATTGGAAATTAGGTATTGATTCACGACGAGCATCAAGTTCTTCAGGTGTATCAAAAGCGATATAGGCCTTCCCTGCATCAAGAAGCATTTTCACATGCTCGCGGTAAATATCTCGACGTTCCGATTGTTTATATGGACCATATTCACCTCCTTCACGCACCCCTTCATCGATCTTTATGCCAAGCCATGCAAGGGATTCGTTTATATACTCCTCGGCTCCAGGCACAAATCGTTGAGAATCGGTGTCTTCTATGCGAAGGATCATTTCCCCGCCATGTTGACGTGCAAATAGATAATTATAAAGTGCTGTGCGCACTCCACCAATATGTAACGGCCCGGTAGGTGATGGGGCAAATCTTACTCTTACTTTTTGATCCATTTCTGTAATATTAAAAACTAATGCAAAGATACAATTTTTAACGCACAATACATAGCTCTGTCCCCTCAATTCGTCGCATCTTTTTCATCTTTTCATCATTATATGCCATATATGTTGAAAAGTTTAATTTTATTGATGCCTATTTTAACAGAAATATTACTACCTTTACAGCAACGAAAACCACATCATTTAACCTCATGAACAGAAAAGGGAAACTATATTTCCGATACGGGACAATGGGATCAGCAAAAACTGCATTGCTATTAACCTCTGCTTATAATTTTGAAGAGCGAGGGATGAAATATGTTTGTTTGAAGCCTATCATTGATACTCGCGACAAAAAAAATGTAATAAGGTCACGCATCGGAATTGAGCGTGAATGTCAATGGATATTCCATGACACCGACCTTTACCAATTAGCACAAGACCTTTTTGAAGAATCTATGTCGGTTATTGATTGGTTTCTAATTGATGAAGCTCAATTTCTTACTGCTGAACAAGTTGACCAACTTGCTCGCATAGTTGACGACTATGGCAGCAATGTCGTTTGCTACGGATTGCGCACTGATTTTAAGTCAAACATGTTTGAAGGTTCTCGCCGTCTGTTTGAAATAGCCGACAGTATTGACGAAATTAAATCTACCTGTTCTTGTGGTCGAAAAACCATAATTAATGCCCGTATTGATACCAATGGCGATTTTGTTGAAGACGGAGCCCAAGTAGAAATAGGAGGAGACGACCGTTATATCGCTGTTTGCCGTAAATGCTGGCGCAATAAACGCATTGAGCAGTCATCTCGCGACGCTTTACCTTTATTTAAATAACTAATTCATCTAACATCTATGATTTTAGGAGATATAAATAACAATAAATACATTTCATCACTCAGTCCAAGAATTGCAAAAGCTCTACAATGGATAAAAGAGCACTATAAAGAGCGTTTTCCTAAGGATGTAATTGAAATCGAAGATGGTGTTATTCGTGTAAACTGCGAAGAAGTTGCAATGGTTCCACAACAAATGCTTGAAGCTCATCGCCGTTTCATTGACATACATGTACCACAATCTGAAGAGGAAACTATAGGGTGGTCACCAATCAACAATCTGAAAAACTGCATCACACCTTATGATGAAGGAAAAGATATTGAATTTTATGGAGATGCACCACAATGTCTATTCCCCGTACGTCCGGGACAATTTGTAATTTTCTTTCCCGAAGATGCTCATGCCCCAAACATTGGCATTGGCAATCACCGCAAACTATGCGTCAAAATCGCCATAGATTAAACCTTCATTCGGGTAAAATGTCAATATAGCATGAAACGATTGATATTTTCCACACTGGTTTTAGTTCTGACATCTTTAAATTGGATATCAGCAATTTCGCTTCCTGATGAAGATTTAAAGTATAAAGTAACCTATAAATGGGGACTGATTAACACTCAAGCAGGTAGAGCAACATTATCATTGCGCAACAATGGCAACAAATACAAAGCAACTCTCATTGCTCGCACCGAGCCCTGGGCTGATCGCATATTTAGTGTTCGCGATACCCTTTATGGGGATATGACTCGCGATTTCACCCCTACCAAATATGTCAAAATTGCTCACGAAGACGGGAAATATATTCGCGAACAGATTGACTACATTATTACAGGGAATAACATCACCGGCAACTGTTCACGCTATCGCATAAAGAAAGGGGATACCGATTATTCTACCGAAACAAGAACGATAACAGCAACAGGAACAACCGTTGATATGATTAGTGTGTTTTATCACCTCCGCACTCTTGATTTTCCATCAATGAAAAAGGGAGAAACACTAACATTAAATATCTTCTCGGGCAAGAAAAAAGAATTACTTAGCATTAAATACGAGGGAAATAAGATAGTAAAAATTGACGATAACAAATACGAAACCTACCACGTCAGTTTTAAATTCGCATCGGAAGATGGCAAAAAATCATCTGATGGTATAGACACATGGATTTCAGCCGACAATCGGCGCATCCCCATCAAACTCGAAGGGTGTTTGCCTATAGGTAAAATACGTTGCCTTTACATTGGCGGATAATTCCTTTAATGAAACTACATTAAATCATGCATAAAATTCTTCTAACTATAATCTTAATATTAAACGTGGCATTTTTAAATGCGAGTAGTTCAAACACGACACAAGTTACAATAAAAATCATTGAAACGACTGATGTTCATGGCAACATTTTTCCTTTCGATTTCATAAATCAAAAATCTTGGGATGGCAGCCTTGCTCAAGTGTTCTCTTATGTAGAAAAACAACGTAAAGAAACTGGAGATGAAAACGTCTTACTAATAGATAACGGCGATATTCTTCAAGGACAACCCACTGTTTATTACTATAACTTCATGGATACGACATCAACTCACATTGTGGCTGAGTTAATGAATTTTATGAAATATGATGTTGCAACCATAGGGAACCATGATATAGAAACAGGGCATCCAGTATATGATCGTTGGGTTGCAGAATGTAATTTCCCCATTTTAGGAGCAAATATTATCGATACTAAATCAGGCACACCATATTTTAAACCATATACAATCTTAAATCGCAAAGGAATTAAAATCGCAATCCTTGGATTAATAACACCGGCTGTTCCTTCGTGGCTTCCTGAAAACCTATGGAGTGGAATGAAATTTGAAGATATGGTAACTTCAGCTAAAAAATGGGTACCATATATACAAAAGCACGAAAATCCCGATCTGCTAATTGGGTTATTTCATTCCGGTAGCAACAGCAAATACTCTACTAGTGGATTTGATGAAAATGCTTCGGCAGTCGTCGCCGATGAAGTTCATGGGTTTGACATTATATTTATGGGACACGACCACCTCCGTTTTTGCGACATCGTTAAAAACGCCAACGGACAAGAGGTACATCTCGTTAATCCTGCCAATAATGCACACTCTGTGGGGGAAGTTGATATTACATTTACCCTTTCTGATGGCAAGGTTGTTGATAAAAAACTGCAATCTAAAATAACATCTGTCAGCAAAGAACAGCCAACTACCGAATTCAATAACCATTTTGCCCAACACAAAAAAATAATAATGGATTTTGTCTCTCGCAAGATTGGCTACAGCGATAAAACAATAACTACTCGTGATGCATATTTTGGACCATCGGCGTTTATTGACTTCATCCACCAGCTCCAACTTGACATCTCTAACGCCGACATCTCTTTTGCCGCACCATTATCTTTTAATGCAACAATTAAGAAAGGAGACATACTCATGAGCGACATGTTCAACCTCTACAAGTTTGAAAACATGTTATATGCCATGAATTTATCCGGCAAAGAAATTAAAGATTACCTTGAAATGTCCTACGATTTATGGATAAACACCATTGCATCTTCCAACGAGCATCTACTCAAAATTGAAGAGAGCGAAAACGGAAAGACCAAATTTAAAAACCCTACATATAATTTTGATTCAGCAGCCGGGTTGCTATACACCATTGATGTAACAAAAGAAAAAGGCAATCGCATCACTATCTCATCTCTTGCCAATGGAGAACCATTCGATACCTCTAAAACTTATCTTGTTGCAATAAACTCCTATCGTGGCAATGGAGGAGGAAACCTCTTGACTAAAGGTGCAGGAATCCCAAATGAAGAATTACCTAAACGCATTGTTTGGGCAACAGACATAGACTTGCGCTATCATTTAATGAAACAAATCGAGAAAGCCGGAACAATAAGTCCCTCACCACTAAATCAATGGCGTTTTATTCCAGAGGAAATAGCGGTTCCGGCAGCCTCACGCGACCGCCATCTACTATTCCCAGATGAATAACAATTAGTTTTGAGTTGTTAGGTAATCAATTGCAAAATCTAAGATTGTATCATGGCCCGACAATATTGCCGATGGGTCCATATCCACAGCGCAACCCTCAGTGGGCTCGATTCCCATCTCTGTGAGGTTTCCATTAGCATCGTACATGGGACACGCTGAAAATCTCACAGCCCATCCACAAGGCAACTCCGATGAGAATGGCATACCACAGCCGCCGCCAGTGGTTGCTCCAACAATAGTTACATTCGGCAAATTTTTCATCACTGAAACAAAATCATTTGCGGCACTATAAGTACTACGATTTGTCAATACAACAATTGGTTTACCCCACATTATGCGACCTTTCTCTGCCGGATCATAATAGTAAGCATACGGTTCTGAGAAGTCCTCATGACCTGGACCAGTTTTGTGTGAAATATATCCTGCCAATATAGGTTCCGTAATAAAACGACGCACAAGGGGCTCTACATTTGTCAAATTACCACCTCCGTTATTGCGAACATCGATAATCAAAGACTCACATGTTGCCAAATAAGCCAATATGTGATCAATATTACCCTCTCCCAATCCATAAACAAAACTACCATAATGTATATAACCGATATTATCAGGTAGAATACCATAATCGACATCATTCAAGGAGCGATAATTAAAATTAAAATAATGTTCTTGAATGAGACGAGCATCATAATTTTGAGGATAATCACTCCACCACTTGCGATAGTATGATGTATTAAATGATGCAGATAGATTTGTGTGTCCGTCTTTTAGCTCGTCAAGCATCTCTGCACACACAAGAAACAGCTCCTCATCAGTCAACGTATTTTTTGCCTTTAGGCTATATTTGCGATACATCGCATCCCAATCCACACCTTTCTCTTCAAAGAAGCAATAATGCTCATCTATCACTGTCCACAATGCATCGAAATTTCCCTTTGGAGTATTTTCCCACTCCTCCACCTCATGACATGATGATAGCAAAATCATCGCCCACAAGAATACAAATATCTTATTTCCCATTTTCAAATATAGTTCTTTTTAATATAATGCGGAGATGAGACGGGCTGAGGGATTTAGGCCCTTGCGCGATGAGACACTTATCCATTCTCCTGAAACTCCAAGCACAACACTATGAATTGTCATGCGCGTTACTATA
This sequence comes from Muribaculaceae bacterium, assembly GCA_017520235.1. Lineage (GTDB taxonomy): Bacteria > Bacteroidota > Bacteroidia > Bacteroidales > Muribaculaceae > RGIG4079. Next base: position 12,821 of record JAFXGB010000055.1, read on the forward strand.
TCATTTACCTTTGTAGAAAGCAATTGGTTACGATAACCTATGCGCAAGCAGGTGTTTGACAGATGCAAATCAGCAGTCAACAGATTGTCCATAGCGAAATAATTTCCCCACCATGCAACATGAGCAAGACCATCATCATTCCCGAGATAAATCTCATAATATAATTCACCATAGTCAGGAGAAAAAAACACTCCGGTAACAGGTAATGTGGGCTGATATTTCACCGTAATGGGCAAACACCCGATACTAAAATTCCATGCCACATATCCTGTTGCATTGACAGTCCACGCTGCCTTTGCCGATGCCGGATTATTTCCATTGCGAGTACTATATAAACACCCTATGTCAAGGCTTGTACTACCACCTGCACCAATAGTTATTTCATGTCCTAAGCGCCAACGATGCATCATTCCCCATGACGCATCAAGCCCCAGATACCACATATCGGCATTTTTCGCGGGGTTTTGAGTGCGGTCTATTTCCACTCCTGCCGACAGACGCATAACCCACTTTTCCGGGTTAAACTTCATTGCCTGCATACGCTCATACTGAAACCCTGCCATCCAACCGGTATATTTTAAAGGCGTCAAATATGTATCATTAATCCGCGAGCCTCCAAATTCCAACATATAAGCTGATGCCACAGGGCGCAAAGGCTCCACTTGCAACGAATCTTGTTCTATCGCTTTTATATCTATTGATACGGCAATAAAAAGCAATAATAGTATAATCTTATGTTTTGACATCGCAACTATTTCAATAGGTAATTTAGAATATGCGTTGTTGGCCATTAATTTCATCGCGCACCTCATCATCAGAGCGTTCAGGCTCGATTTCTTCAACATCTTCAGCCGTTTCAGCATCATTTTCTACCTCTTCTTCAGCATTTTCCACTTCACGAGGTTCTAGCTCTACGATTGAAGCTATTTCAAAGTTAGATATACGCTTACCTTTTGCCTTATATGACTTAACAGCAATAAATTCCATTGCGTCTATTTCCATTGTTCCACGGAAAGCATCACCACCACCAAACGTTACTTCAATCCTTGTTCCCGGAGCATCACTCAAAATAATAAGTGTTGAATTTTCATTTTCTCCGAGGAATCGTTGCTTCTTATTTGTAGGCTCAAACGTAAATCGCTTTATATAAGGATAACCTTGATCGGCATCGTTAAGTACCGCTGTCCACACATGGCCCGGACGGAATTTTTCTATGCGCAAGATATTATCTTCATAATGGTTACTTTGATCAAATGTTGACATGTAATATTCTCCATTTTTGAGAATAACAAGCACTTGATCATTGCCACTAAACTCACCAAGATAGTTTCCTCGTCCGTCATAATTGATGCGCAATACATTAGGGTCAAACCACACTTCACGACCACCTAATGTTGATGCGCCTTTCTCTTTGAGAGAGAAACGATGCACCTCATTTTTGGTTACGATGTTACCTTGTGATTGTTTACCTTTGATTGCCAACTCTCCAAAATCGACATCAAACTGCAATGTTTTCAATCGTGGTTTTGGTTTCAACGTTACCTTAACGACCTCTGCTTCACCATTTGAATTGGCAGAGAACCACATAATTTTTGTTCCGAGTTTGCCCGGTGTCATATCATATTCTTTATCACGCGATACTCCTGTTACAGCAAAACGCTTCATATAATACACTCCGCCCTTGCCATTCTGATATATTACATTATATATTGTGCGAGAGTCATTGCGCTTAAACACTTGCAAGTGAAGGATATTCTTACCAACAAACATCTTTTCCTGTACCTTGACAATCTTGTATTTACCATCTCGATAGAAGATGATTATATCGTCGAGATTTGAACAGTTGCACACAAACTCATCTTTCTTTAATCCGGTACCGATAAAACCTTCTTCACGATTGATATATAGTTTTTCATTAGCCTCAACCACTGTTGCCGCTTCAATATTATCAAATCCGCGTATCACAGTGTGACGAGGATAAGCCTCACCATATTTTGCCTTCAAACTTTCATACCATTTTATCGTGTAATCCACGATGTGAGCAAGGTCATTTTTAAGTGCTGCTATACGATCATTGTAAGAAGCTATCAACTCATCAGCCTTCGCTGAATTGAATTTCAATATACGTCCCATCTTTATCTCCATTAATCGCAAGATATCGTCGTCGGTAACCTCTCTTATAAACTTAGGTTTCCAAGGCTCCAAACGTTTATCTATATGAGCAATAGCAGCCTCCATATTTGGACTGTCTTCAAAGCCTTTATCCTTATAAATGCGTTCTTCTATAAAAATTCGTTCCAATGATGCAAAATGCAACAATTCATGGACTTCAGAAAGTTGGATTTCAAGCTCGCGACGCAATAACTCTTTTGTCGTGTTTACGCTATGGCGTAACACATCGCTCACACCAAGAAAATGAGGTTTCTTCTCTGAAATCACACAACAATTAGGCGAAATGCTCACCTCACAATCGGTAAATGCATATAATGCATCTATCGCCTTGTCGCTCGATGTTCCGGGCAATAAATGCACAAGAATAATAGCAGTTTCGGCTGTATTATCATCAACCTTGCGTATCTTCAGTTTACCCTTTTCAAATGCTTTCAATATAGAGTCGATAACCACTCCTGTAGTTTTCCCATAGGGTATCTCTGTAATAGCAAGTGTCTTATTATCAATCTTTTCAATCTTAGCCCTTACTTTTACAACACCTCCACGCTCACCATCATTATATTTAGAGACATCTATATACCCACCTGTCTGGAAATCCGGATACAAAACAAACGATTCCCCCCTCAGGTAAGTGACTGCTGCATCCAACAACTCATTGAAATTATGAGGTAAAATCTTAGAAGAAAGTCCTACTGCAATACCTTCTTCCCCTTGTGCCAACAACAA